>NZ_JBSGZI010000019.1:0-99415 GCF_053610945.1 Streptomyces sp. NPDC054849 | reverse complement strand
ACCTTATATTAAAAATATTTCTTCGCGGGCCTGTTTTTTTTTTTTAATTCCGCCGGGCGCGGCCCCGGGGGGGCCCGGGGGCGCCCGGGGCGCGCCGGGCCCCCCCCCCGCCCTGATCGGCGTACCGCATCAAGCGCCGCCGTCGAAGGCGGCGGACCGCGCTACTTGGGCGAGGCCGACATCGTCGCGACCTGGCAGCCCTTCTGGCTGTTGATCGCCTTGTCCAGGCCGCCCGTGTTGAGCTGCTGGAGCGCTTCCTGGCCGCCCTTCGTCGCCTCCTTGAGGCCGCCCGCGACCTCCTTGAGGCCGTCGGCGAACTTGGCCTTGTCCTGGGGGTCGAGGGCGTCCATCTTCGCCTTCAGGTCGGCGTAGCCCTTGGAGGTCGCCTCGAAGCCCTTGGCCGCCGCCTGCTGGGTCGCCGTGCCGTTCTTGACCGGAGGAACGCCCGCCGACTGGAGGGCGACTCCCATCGCCTTGTACGACTCGGTCATGGTCGCGAACGCCGCCGAGTCGGTCTTCTGGACCTCGTCGGACTTGCTGCTCTCGGAAGCCACGCGCTTGATCTCGGCGTTGGCGGCCTCGATCTTCTTGAGTTCGGGCTGCCACTGGTCGCAGACCTTCTTGGCCCAGGCGTTGGCCTTCTCGGCCCCGTCGTCCCCGCCGCAGCCGGACAGGACGAGCGTCAGCACCGCACCGCCCGACAACGCGGCCGCAAACTTCTTGTTCACCGGATTGGTCCCTTCGAAGGCTCTCGGCCCGGAAGATACACGCCTGCCCTCCCGGGATGCACAAAGGCGGACAGACGGCGCGTCAGTCCGCGCCGCCTGTCCGCCGTTCGGGCGTACGGCCGGCCCTGCCCGGCTCCACCCGTCCTTCTGCCGTACCTCGGGTCAGGAAACCGTCGCGGGATCGGCCGACTGGGCCACCCGCTCGGCGGCTTCACCCTCGTCCTCGTCGCCGACGGCGATGCCGCGGCGCTTGGAGACGTAGACCGCCCCGACGATGACGCCGATCGCGAGGACCGCGACGACGGCCCGTACGGTCGGGTTGGCGTCCGCGCCGTAGCTGAACTGCACGACGGCCGGCGCGATCAGCAGCGCCACCAGGTTCATGACCTTGAGCAGCGGGTTGATCGCGGGACCGGCCGTGTCCTTGAACGGGTCGCCGACCGTGTCCCCGATGACGACCGCGGCGTGGGCCTCACTGCCCTTGCCGCCGTGGTGGCCGTCCTCGACGAGCTTCTTCGCGTTGTCCCACGCGCCGCCGGAATTGGCGAGGAAGACCGCCATCAGCGTGCCCGTGCCGATGGCGCCGGCGAGGAAGGAGCCGAGCGCGCCCACGCCGAGGGAGAAGCCCACGGCGATCGGGGTGAGGACGGCGAGCAGGCCGGGCGTGGCGAGCTCGCGCAGCGCGTCCTTGGTGCAGATGTCGACGACGCGCCCGTACTCGGGCTTCTCGGTGTAGTCCATGATCCCGGGGTGCTCGCGGAACTGGCGGCGCACCTCGTAGACGACGGCCCCCGCGGAGCGGGAGACGGCGTTGATGGCGAGGCCGGAGAACAGGAACACGACGGCCGCGCCCAGGATCAGCCCGACGAGGTTGTTGGGCTGTGCGATGTCCAGGCTGAGGTTCATCTCCCCGGCCTTGGCACCGACTTCCTTGACCGCGGTGGCGATCGCGTCGTTGTACGAGCCGAAGAGCGCGGCCGCGGCGAGCACGGCCGTGGCGATCGCGATGCCCTTGGTGATGGCCTTGGTGGTGTTGCCGACGGCGTCCAGGTCGGTCAGGACCTGCGCACCGGCGCCCTCGACGTCGCCGGACATCTCGGCGATGCCCTGGGCGTTGTCGGAGACGGGCCCGAAGGTGTCCATGGCGACGATGACGCCGACGGTGGTGAGCAGTCCGGTGCCGGCCAGGGCCACCGCGAAGAGCGCGAGCAGGATCGACGTGCCGCCGAGCAGGAACGCCCCGTAGACGCCGAGGCCGATGAGGAGGGCCGTGTAGACGGCGGACTCCAGGCCGACGGAGATGCCGGCGAGGACGACGGTGGCCGCGCCGGTCAGGGAGGACTTGCCGATGTCCCGGACGGGACGGCGGTTGGTCTCGGTGAAGTACCCGGTCAGCTGCTGGATCAGGGCCGCGAGCACGATGCCGATGGCGACGGCGACGACGGCCAGGATGCGCGGGTCACCGGAGTGGTTGGTGATCGCGGCGTTCTCGACGCCGACGAGCTCCTTGTAGGTGGCCGGCAGGTAGGCGTAGACGGCGATCGCGACCAGCACCAGGGAGATCACGGCGGAGATGAAGAAGCCGCGGTTGATGGCGGTCATGCCGCTGCGGTCCGACCGGCGCGGGGAGACCGCGAAGATGCCGATCATCGCGGTGACGACGCCGATCGCGGGCACGATCAGCGGGAAGGCGAGGCCCAGGTCGCCGAAGGCGGCCTTGCCGAGGATGAGTGCGGCCACCAGGGTGACGGCGTAGGACTCGAAGAGGTCGGCCGCCATTCCGGCGCAGTCTCCGACGTTGTCGCCCACGTTGTCGGCGATGGTCGCGGCATTGCGCGGGTCGTCCTCCGGAATGCCCTGCTCGACCTTGCCGACCAGGTCGGCGCCGACGTCGGCGGCCTTGGTGAAGATCCCGCCGCCCACGCGCATGAACATCGCGATCAGGGCGGCGCCGAGCCCGAAGCCCTCCAGGACCTTGGGGGCGTCGGCGGCGTAGACCAGGACGACGCAGGAGGCGCCGAAGAGGCCGAGACCGACGGTGAACATGCCGACCACGCCGCCCGTGCGGAAGGCGATCTTCATCGCCTTGTGGGAGACCTCGGTCAGGTCCCTGGCGGGCTCCCCCTCGGCCGGAGTGGCCTCGCGTGCGGCGGCGGCGACGCGCACGTTGGCGCGGACCGCGAGGCGCATGCCGATGTAGCCGGTGGCCGCCGAGAAGAGGGCGCCCACGAGGAAGAAGGCGGAACGTCCCGCCCGCTGGGACCAGTCGTCGGCGGGGAGCAGGAAGAGCAGGAAGAAGACCACGACGGCGAAGACGCCGAGGGTGCGCAGCTGCCGGCCGAGGTAGGCGTTGGCGCCTTCCTGGACGGCTGCGGCGATCTTCTTCATGCTGTCGGTTCCCTCGTCGGCGGCGAGGACCTGGCGGACCAGGATCTGCGCGACGACGAGTGCGGCGAGTGCCACGGCCGCAATGACGATCACGATGAGCCGATTGTCATCGGTGAGTACTGCGGATGCCAGATCAGCGGTGTGATCGGGCGCGATAGGGGTGAAGAGCCCCGTCATTCGTCCTCCTTGACGTGATGAGCTCAAGATGTGGACGGATTGTAGGGAGCGCGACCCGATCAAAACAGTGCGCAGGAAACGCAATTGGCGTGCTCTCGCTCCTCAGCAATAGATCGCGTCACTCCATTACCCTCGAAAGTGGTAATGGGGCAAAGGCATTGACGCCTGATCAATGATCTAGAGAAATGAAAAAGGCCCTGCTCAGCAGGGCCTTGATAAAGATCGGAAGATACGACGGGATAGGCGCGCGGTGGATCTTACGGAAGGTCGGAGGAACCCGACACGGGCCAGCTCATCCGGATGGTCCCGCCCGATTCCCCACTGCTCACCTCGACGTCGTCGACGAGCCCGCTGATCACGGCGAGACCCATCTCGTCCTCGGCCTCGACGTCGGCGTCCAGGACGGCGTCCAGGCCGGACACGGCGTCGGCCGAGCCGCCGCCCGGTCCGGGAACCTCGTCGCCGACCTCGATGGAGAACACCTTGTCCTCCTCGGTCAGCACCACCCGGACGGGTGCGGTCAGCCCGTTGCTGCGGTGTAGTCCAACAGCGCGCGAGCAGGCCTCGCCCACGGCGAGGCGGACCTCGTCGAGGACGGCTTCCTCGACACCGGCCCGGCGCGCCACGGCGGCCGCAACCAGGCGGGCCGTCCGGACGTGTTCGGGCTGGGCGCTGAAGCGCAGTTCAACGGTGGCCATGCGCATCCCCCTCGGACTACGGGCGTGCCTTGACAGGGGCCCGGGCCATCCTCGGCCCGGCACCCCCGCTCTCCTTGTCGGCTCCCGGCCGCCCGGAGGCTGCCGGGGGCCGACCGGATCCGTCAGTCGGTGGCGTTGACGGCGTCTTCCACAGTCGTGTGGATCGGGAACACCTTGGTCAGACCGGTGATGCGGAAGATCTTCAGGATGCGCTCCTGGTTACACACCAGGCGCAGCGAACCCTCGTGCGCGCGGACGCGCTTGAGGCCTCCCACGAGCACACCAAGTCCGGTGGAGTCGAGGAAGTCCACTCGCTCCATGTCGACAACCAGGTGGTAGCTGCCGTCGTTCACCAACTCGACCAACTGCTCGCGCAGCTTGGGCGCGGTATACACATCAATCTCGCCACCGACCTCCACGACCGTACGGTCGCCGACAGTGCGAGTCGACAGGGACAGGTCCACGGATCCTCCAGCACCTTGCTATCGAGCGGCGCCCCCCAGGGGCCTCCCCACCCGAAGGCGGGCGAGGGATTGGCTGCCGCGATGGCATTCAATCACTTACCGGCAGGCGCGCACGACGCCTTCGGACCATTGTCCCGCACGCCGGTGACACACTCGGTTCCAATGGCCAATACTCACGGTCCCAGTCGGCCCACGCCACCTGCGGACCCTCGACCCACCCCCGGAACGGTCCTGGACCGCCTGTCACGGGGGCCTTCGCGTGCTTCGCGCATCACCCATACGGAGCACTTGCCCCCTCGGGAGGGCCGTCATGCAGTCTGGCCCGACCGCATCCGAACGGATGTCGTGGCCGCCATCCAGTCCGCCGGGATCGGCCATCCGTGGGAACATCAGGCCGCGGCCGCCGAGCACGCCCTGGACGGCGTGTCCGTCGTCGTCGCCACCGGCACCGCCTCGGGTAAGTCCCTGGCCTACCTGGCGCCCGTCCTCTCGGCCCTGGCCGACGGCGCCGAGGCCGCGAACGGCCGGGGTGCGACCGCCCTCTACCTGGCTCCCACGAAGGCCCTGGCGGCCGACCAGCGGCGCGCCGTACGGGACCTGGCCGCCCCGCTGGGCAACGCCGTCCGCCCCGCGGTCTACGACGGGGACACGCCCGTCGAGGAACGCGAATGGGTGCGCCAGTACGCGAACTACGTCCTGACCAACCCCGACATGCTGCACCGCGGGATCCTCCCGGCCCACCCGCGCTGGTCCTCCTTCCTGCGGGCCCTGCGCTACGTCGTGATCGACGAGTGCCACACCTACCGCGGCGTATTCGGCTCCCACGTGGCCCAGGTGCTGCGCCGACTGCGCCGGCTGTGCGCCCGATACGGCTCCCAGCCGGTCTTCCTGCTGGCCTCCGCCACCTCCAGCGATCCGGCAGTCGCCGCCTCCCGGCTGACCGGCGTCCGGGTGATCGAGATCACCGACGACGCCTCGCCGCGCGGCGAGATGGTCTTCGCCCTGTGGGAGCCGCCGCTGCTCACCGAGCTGCGGGGCGAGAAGGGCGCGCCCGTACGCCGTACGGCCACCGCGGAGACCGCCGACCTGCTGACCGACCTGGTCGTCCAGGGCGTCCGCACGGTCGCCTTCGTGCGCTCCCGGCGCGGCGCGGAGCTGATCTCCGTGATCGCACAGGAGCGGCTCGCCGGGGTGGACCGCTCCCTGGTCCGGCGGGTGGCGGCCTATCGGGGCGGCTACCTGCCCGAGGAGCGCCGCGCCCTGGAGCGGGCCCTGCACTCCGGCGAGCTCCTGGGACTGGCCGCCACGACCGCCCTGGAGCTCGGCGTGGACGTCTCCGGGCTGGACGCCGTCCTGATCACCGGCTACCCGGGCACCCGGGCCTCCCTGTGGCAGCAGGCCGGCCGGGCGGGGCGCTCGGGCCAGGGCGCCCTGGCCGTGCTGATCGCCCGGGACGACCCGCTGGACACCTACCTCGTCCACCACCCCGAGGCTCTGTTCCAGCAGCCGGTGGAGGCCACCGTCCTGGACCCGGACAACCCGTACGTCCTGGCCCCCCACCTGTGCGCGGCGGCGTCGGAGCTGCCGCTGACGGAGGCGGACCTGGAGCTCTTCGGGCCGGCGACCAAGGACCTCCTGCCCCAGCTCGAAGCGGCGAAGCTGCTGCGCCGCCGGGCGACCGCCTGGCACTGGACCCGCCGGGAACGGGCCTCGGACCTGACCGACATCCGGGGCGGCGGCGGCCGCCCGGTGCAGATCGTCGAGGCCGCCACCGGCCGGCTGCTGGGCACGGTCGACGAGTCGGCGGCCCACACCGCCGTCCACGAGGGGGCGGTCCACCTGCACCAGGGCCGCACGTATCTCGTGAAGCAGCTGGACCTGGAGGATTCCGCCGCCCTCGTGGAGGAGGCGAACCCGCCCTTCTCCACCACGGCCCGCGACACCACCTCCATCTCCGTCCTGGAGACCGAGACCGAGATCCCGTGGGGCTCGGCCCGGCTCTGCTTCGGTTCCGTCGAGGTCACCAACCAGGTCGTCTCCTATCTGCGCCGCAAGCTGATCACCGGCGAGGTCCTGGGCGAGGCCAAGCTGGACCTGCCGCCCCGCACCCTGCGCACCCGGGCCGTGTGGTGGACGGTGACCGACGACCAGCTCGACGAGGCCCGGATCGGCCCGGAGATCCTCGGAGGCGCCCTGCACGCCGCCGAGCACGCCTCCATCGGCATGCTGCCGCTGTTCGCCACCTGCGACCGCTGGGACATCGGCGGCGTCTCCGTGCCGCTGCATCCCGACACCCTCCTCCCCACGGTCTTCGTCTACGACGGCCACCCCGGCGGCGCCGGCTTCGCGGAGCGCGCCTTCCACACGGCCCGCGCCTGGCTGACGGCGACCCGCGACGCGATCGCCGCCTGCGAGTGCGACGCCGGGTGCCCTTCCTGCATCCAGTCCCCCAAATGCGGCAACGGCAACGACCCCCTCCACAAGCGCGGCGCCCTCCGCCTCCTCACCCGCCTCCTCGCGCAATCCCCACCCGTCCCCCCCGGTGCCCCCTGACGCAGGCCTTGGCCGGGCTCTCACCCGGCCCGGACCTCCTGGGGGCGGTCTGCGCCCCCGCTCGATCCCCGGCCGGGCCCCCGGACCGTGCCAGGGGCTCGGCTCGGGCCCTCCGGCGGCGGCCGGGGCGGGCCCGCGCGGGCCCGGATCGCGGGGGTGAAGGGGCCCGCCGTGACCCGGGCCGTCACCTCGGCGACCTCGCCCCCGACGTGGCAATGGGCCAGTGCCGCGCCCTGCGCCCGGGCCACCCGCAGGGCCGTGGCGCACGCGGTCTGCGGTCCGTGGGCCCACGTGGCCGCCGCCGCGAGCGCCGCCAGGTCGGCGGCGGCCGCCGCCCTGTGGCGGGCCACGACGGCCTGGCCGAGCACCAGCACACCGCCGAAGACCACACCCAGGACCATCGCCACCAGCGCCGCCCAGACCGTGGCCGAACCCCGGTCCCGGCTCACGGCGGCGGCCCCACGCTGTCCTCCGCCAGCGCCACCGCCTGCGCCCCGAGCCGTACCGGCAGCCCACGCGGCCCCGGCGCCGGCGCCGACACCCGGACCCGCCAGAGGTCGCCCACCCGCTCGAGCTCCACCCGCGCCCCCGTCGGCGCGGCCCCCCCGGCCCCCCCGCCCCGCTCCTTCGTACCGCTTACTTCACGACGAGCGCGGTCCATGCCTTGACCCACTGCTCACGGTTCTCGGCGATGGTCTCCGGAGCCACGCTCACGGGCTTCTCGACCACCACACCGTGCTTGGTGAACAGCTCCGGCAGCGCGGCGTCCTTGATCACGGGGTTCACGAACATCTGGAGCGGCATGTCCTCCTGGAACTTCTTGCTGACCAGGAAGTCCACAAGCGCCTTGCCGCCCTCCTCGTTCTTCGCGCCCTTCAGCAGACCCGCGAACTCGATCTGGCGGAAGCAGGTGCCGGTGGCGACGCCCGTCGGGGCCTCGGTCGGCTGCGGCTCGCCGTACAGCACCTCGACCGGCGGGCTGGAGGCGTAGGAGACGACCAGCGGGCGGTCGCCCTTGGCCTTCTTGCCGCCCGCGGAACCGGAGAAGCGCTCGTTGTAGGCCTGCTCCCAGCCGTCGACGACCTCGACGCCGTTGGCCTTCAGCTTGCTCCAGTAGTCCTTCCAGCCCTCCTCGCCGTACGTGCCGACGGAGGCGAGCATGAAGCCGAGGCCGGGCGAGGAGGTCGCGGCGTTCTCCACGACGAGCAGGTTCTTGTACTCCGGCTTGGTCAGGTCGTCCAGCGTCTGCGGCGGGGCGATCTTCTTGTCGGCGAAGTAGGCCTTGTCGTAGTTGACGCAGATGTCACCGGAGTCGATCGGGGTGACCCGGTGCTCCTTGTCGAGCACGTACTCGGGCTTCACCCCGTCCAGGCCCTTGGCCTCGTACGGCGTGAAGATGCCGTTGTCGAGAGCGCGCGAGAGGAGCGTGTTGTCCACACCGAAGAAGACGTCGCCGCGCGGGGATCCCTTGGTGAGGATCTCCTGGTTCAGCGCCGCGCCCGCGTCCCCGGACTTCAGCACCTTGACGGTGTAGCCGCTCTGCTGCTCGAACTCCTTGAGGACCGTGTCGGTCACGTTGAAGGAGTCGTGGGAGACGAGCGTGACGGTCTTGGACTTCGGGGCCCCGCTCGCGCCCCCGGTCTTGTCCTCGGCGTCGCCGCCGCCGCAGGCGCTGAGCGTGGTGACGCCCAGCGCCGCCGCGAGCGCGGCGCCCGCGATCTTCTTGGTGGTGCTCACTGGTGAATTCCTCCTGGGATGACCAGGAGAAGACGCGGCCCTGCCCGGCGCTCAGTGGGAGCGGACGCCGGGCAGGGCGCAACAGCATGAGTGGTGACCGAACTTCCTACCCCGAATGACCGGGGCGAGGTTCAGAGGGTCTGCGGATGACGGATACCGCACTCTCAGCGCTGTGGCGCTCCCCTGTCGGAATATGAAATTGGTTCGGCCACAGGGTACCCCGTGGCCGAATGTGAACGTCACTGACCGGAATCTAGCGCTCCGAGGCGGCGAGCTGGCCGCACGCGCCGTCGATCTCCTGGCCGCGGGTGTCCCGTACGGTCACGGGCACGCCGTGCCGGGCGATGGCCTCCACGAAGGCCTTCTCGTCCTCGGGCCGCGAGGCGGTCCACTTCGAGCCGGGCGTCGGGTTCAGCGGGATCAGGTTGACGTGCACACGCTTGCCCTTGAGCAGCTTGCCGAGCAGGTCACCGCGCCAGGCCTGATCGTTGATGTCGCGGATCAGGGCGTACTCGATCGAGATCCGGCGGCCGGACTTCTCGGCGTACTCCCAGGCCGCGCCGAGCACCTCGCGGACGTTCCAGCGGGTGTTCACGGGGACCAGCGTGTCGCGCAGCTCGTCGTCGGGGGCGTGCAGCGAGACGGCGAGGCGGCACTTGAAGCCCTCGTCGGCGAAGCGCAGCATGGCCGGGACCAGACCGACGGTGGAGACGGTGATGCCGCGCTGCGACAGACCCAGGCCGTCGGGCTCCGGGTCGGTGAGCCGGCGGATGGCGCCGACGACGCGGTTGTAGTTGGCCAGCGGCTCGCCCATGCCCATGAAGACGATGTTCGACAGGCGCGCGGGGCCGCCGGGGACCTCGCCGTCGCGCAGCGCGCGCATGCCGTCGACGATCTGGTGCACGATCTCGGCGGTGGAGAGGTTGCGGTCCAGGCCGGCCTGGCCGGTGGCGCAGAACGGGCAGTTCATGCCGCAGCCGGCCTGCGAGGAGATGCACATGGTGACGCGGTCGGGGTAGCGCATCAGAACGGACTCGACGAGCGTGCCGTCGTGCAGCTTCCACAGGGTCTTGCGGGTGGTGTCGCCGTCGCAGCTGATGTGCCGGATGACGTTCATCAGGTCCGGGAAGAGCTCCTGCTGGAGCTTCTCGCGGGAGCCCGCCGGGATGTCCGTCCACTGGGCCGGGTCGTGCGCGTAGCGGGCGAAGTAGTGCTGGGAGAGCTGCTTGGCCCGGAAGGGCTTCTCACCGATCGCGGCGACCGCCTCGCGGCGCTCCTCCGGCGTGAGGTCGGCGAGGTGCCGGGGCGGCTTCTTGGCTCCGCGGGGGGCGACGAAGGTGAGCTCTCCCGGAACAGGGCGGGCCATGGCAGGTACTCCTCGTAAGACGAAAGGCGCGCCGCAGAAGCAGCACGCCTTTCAAGAGTAACCGCCCGGGCTCCGTCAGCCGGTGCCGACGAAGGCCGCCAGCAGCAGCCACACCACCGGTGCGGTCGGCAGCAGGGAGTCGAGCCGGTCCATGATGCCGCCGTGGCCCGGCAGGAGCGTGCCCATGTCCTTGATGCCCAGGTCCCGCTTGATCATCGACTCGCCCAGGTCGCCCAGGGTGGCGCTGACCGCGACCGCGAGGCCGAGCACCAGGCCCTGCCACCAGGAGCCGCCGTCGATCAGGAACTCCATGCAGAGGGCGCCGGCCGCCATCGCGAAGGCCACCGCGCCGAACAGCCCCTCACGGGTCTTGCCGGGGCTGATGCGCGGCGCGAGCTTGTTCTTCCCGAAGCGCCAGCCGACCGCGTAGGCCCCGGTGTCGCTGACCACCGTGAGGAGCAGGAAGGTGATCACGCGCTGGGGGCCGTCGTCGGCGGTGAGCAGCATCGCGACGAACGTGGCCAGGAAGGGCACGTAGAACGCCGCGAAGGCGCCCGCCGTCACGTCCTTGAGGTAGTCCTCGGGCGGTTCGGTCATCCGCCACACCAGGACCGCCAGCACGGTCAGGGCCATGGCGACCCAAGCGCCCTCGGCCCCCCGGACGTACCCGGCGATGACCATGGCCGCGCCACCGACCGCGAGCGGGACCAGAGGGGCCTTGATGCCCTTCTTCTCCTGGAGCCGGGAGGTGAGCTCCCACAGACCGACGACGACCGCCACGACGATGACGCCGACGAAGACGGCCTTGACGATCAGCAGCGAGGCGAAGATCACCGCGCCGAGACCGACGCCCACCCCTATGGCGGCGCGCAGGTCCCGCCCCGCGCGCTTCTTCGGCGGCGGAGGAGAGTCGTCCTGCGGCTGCTGGGCATGCGGAGGCGGGGGGCTGGGCATGGGCTCCTGCGACGGCGTATCGGCGCGGAAGAGGGGGCCGCCGTCCGATGCGGCCCCCCGATCGCGTGCTTCCCGGTCGTCGAAGTCACGGCCGGCGGCATCGGGCACGATGGGCATGGGCCGAGTGTGCGGGCCCACCTGCGCATCGTATGCGGGACCCGCCGGAACCGGCTCCGGCTGCCAGGAAGAGTCGTTCATCAGACTTCGAGGAGCTCGGCTTCCTTGTGCTTCAGGAGCTCGTCCACCTGCGCGACGTACTTCGCGGTGGTGTCGTCGAGCTCCTTCTCGGCGCGGCGCACCTCGTCCTCGCCGGCCTCCTTGTCCTTGACGAGCTTGTCAAGGGCGTCCTTGGCCTTGCGGCGGACGGCGCGGATGGAGACCTTGGAGTCCTCGGCCTTGGTGCGCGCGACCTTGATGTACTCCTTGCGGCGGTCCTGCGTCAGCTCGGGGAAGGTCACCCGGATGATGCTGCCGTCGTTGCTCGGGTTGACACCGAGGTCGGAGTCGCGGATGGCCTGCTCGATGTTGCGCAGGGCGCTCTTGTCGAACGGGGTCACGATCGCCATGCGCGGCTCGGGCACCGAGAAGGAGGCGAGCTGGTTGATGGGCGTGATGGCGCCGTAGTAGTCCGCCACGATCTTGTTGAACATCGCCGGGTGCGCACGGCCGGTGCGAATCGCGGCGAAGTCTTCCTTGGCGACGACGACGGCCTTTTCCATCTTCTCCTCGGCCTCGAGGAGGATCTCTTCGGTCACCACGTGCTCCTGCATGTCTTGAATGGATGGTTCAGGCGGGCGGGCCGGGCGGGCCGTTCCGGGCTCGGTCCGGCAGCGGACTGCTCAGGCCCGGGTTTCCTGGTCGCTGACGAGCGTGCCGATCTTCTCACCCTTGACGGCGCGGGCGATATTGCCCTCGGCCAGCAGCTCGAACACGAGGATCGGCAGCTTGTTGTCACGGCAGAGCGTGATCGCGGTGGCGTCGGCGACCTTGAGGTCGCGGGAGAGGACCTCGCTGTACTCCAGCGCGTCGAACTTCACCGCGTCCGGGTTCTTCTTCGGGTCGGAGTCGTAGACCCCGTCGACCCCGTTCTTGCCCATGAGCAGGGCCTCGGCGTCGATCTCGAGGGCACGCTGGGCGGCCGTGGTGTCGGTGGAGAAGTAGGGCATGCCCATACCGGCGCCGAAGATGACGACGCGGCCCTTCTCCAGGTGCCGCACGGCACGCAGCGGGATGTACGGCTCGGCGACCTGGCCCATGGTGATGGCGGTCTGCACGCGGGAGTCGATGCCCTCCTTCTCCAGGAAGTCCTGGAGGGCGAGGCAGTTCATGACCGTGCCGAGCATGCCCATGTAGTCGGACCGGGCCCGGTCCATGCCGCGCTGCTGGAGTTCGGCGCCGCGGAAGAAGTTGCCGCCGCCGATCACGATGGCGATCTCCGCGCCGTCGCGGACGACCGCGGCGATCTCACGCGCGATGGCGTGGACGACGTCGGGGTCGACGCCGAGTCCTCCGCCACCGGAGAAGGCCTCGCCCGACAGCTTCAGCATGAAGCGGCGGCCCTTCTGGTTCTGGTCGCTCTTGTCGTCGGATGCGGTGTGGGGGTCCACGCCCTGATTCATGGAGATCTCCTCGTGCACATACGAAGAAGGCCATTGCCGGTGGGTCCTTGCGGTTCCCTCTGCGGCAATGGCCTCCTCGTCAGATCTGCGGTCGTCCTGCGCGAACGCGGACGACTGCCTCAGACCCTACCGGGGTCCGGTGTCCGTCGCGTACGGACGGACTCAGATGCCGACCTTGATGCGCGCGAAGCGCTTCAGGGTGACACCGGCCTCGTCCAGAACCTTCTGGACGGACTTCTTGTTGTCCAGCGCGTACGGCTGGCCGAGGAGGGTGGCCTCCTTGAAGAAGCCGTTGACGCGACCCTCGACGATCTTCGCGATGGCGGCCTCGGGCTTGCCCTCCGCGCGGGTGACCTCTTCGGCGATGCGGCGCTCGGACTCGACCTTCTCGGCCGGGACGTCCTCGGCGGACAGCCACTGCGGGGCGAACGCGGCGATGTGCTGCGCGACACCGCGGGCCACGTCGGCGTTCTCCTTGTCGAGCTCGACCAGGACACCGATCTGGAACGGCAGGTCGGGCATCGTACGGTGCATGTACGAGGTCACGTAACCGCCGGTGAACTGCGCGAAGCGGTCCAGGACGATCTTCTCGCCGAGGTTGGCGTTGGCCTCGTCGACGAAAGCGGTGACGGTCTTGCCGGGCTCGATCTCGGACGCGAGCAGCGCCTCGATGTCGGCCGGGGAGGTGGCGGCCACGTGGGCGGCCAGCTGGTTGGCGACGGCCAGGAACTTCTCGCCCTTGGCGACGAAGTCGGTCTCGCACTTCAGCTCGACGATGACACCGGAGGTGTTGTCGTCGGAGATGAGGGAGACGACCGCACCGTTCTCGGCAGAACGGCCTTCGCGCTTGGCGACGCCCTTCTGACCCTTGATGCGGAGCGCTTCCATGGCCTTGTCGACGTCACCGTCGGCGTCCACGAGCGCGTTCTTGCAGTCCAGCATGCCGGCGCCGGTGAGCTCGCGGAGCTTCTTGACGTCAGCGGCGGTGTAGTTCGCCATGAGTCTGTGATTCTCTCTCGAAGTCGTAGATCTACGGGTGAACGGCGGAGGCGCCGCGCTTGTGGCGCGGCTCCCCCGCCGTCATCGTCCGTGCTGTGAGTGCCCGGCGCGTGAACGCCGGGCGCTCTCAGTGGGTCAGGCCTGCTCGGCGTCGGCGGCCGGCGCCTCGGCGGCGGGGGCCTCGTCCGCGGGGGCCTCGGCGGCCGGAGCAGCCTCGGTCTCGGCGGCGGCGGCGACCGGAGCGGCCTCGGCGTCGTCGGCCTTCTTGTCACCCTCGAGCAGGTCGCGCTCCCACTCGGCGAGCGGCTCGGCGGCGGCCTTCTCGCCCGGCTTCGAGTCGCCGGTCGCAGCGCCGGAGCGGGCGATGAGGCCCTCGGCGACGGCGTCGGCGATCACGCGGGTGAGCAGGGTGACGGAACGGATCGCGTCGTCGTTACCCGGGATCTTGTAGTCGACCTCGTCGGGGTCGCAGTTGGTGTCGAGGATCGCGACGACCGGGATGTGGAGCTTGCGCGCCTCACCGACGGCGATGTGCTCCTTCTTGGTGTCGACGATCCAGACGGCGCTGGGGACCTTCGACATCTCGCGGATACCACCGAGGGTCTTCTCCAGCTTGATCTTCTCGCGGGAGAGGACCAGGAGCTCCTTCTTGGTGAGACCCGAGGCGGCGACGTCCTCGAAGTCGATCGCCTCAAGCTCCTTCAGACGCTGAAGGCGCTTGTAGACGGTGGAGAAGTTGGTGAGCATGCCACCCAGCCAGCGCTGGTTGACGTACGGCATACCAACGCGCGTCGCCTGCTCGGCGATGGCCTCCTGGGCCTGCTTCTTGGTACCGACGAACATGATGGAGCCACCGTGCGCGACGGTCTCCTTCACGAACTCGTAGGCGCGGTCGATGTACGACAGCGACTGCAGCAGGTCGATGATGTAGATGCCGTTGCGCTCCGTGAAGATGAAGCGCTTCATCTTCGGGTTCCAACGGCGGGTCTGGTGACCGAAGTGGACGCCGCTTTCCAGCAGCTCCCGCATCGTGACGACGGCCATGGCCATCTCCTTGGTTTCTCGGTTTGGTTCCTGACGCCCCACCGCGCCCTGCCCCAAGAGGGACCGAGAGACGCTGCCACCTGGCCGTTTCGGGCTGGTGGCGGGGCGTGCGAAGTCGACCCGGTGACCCGGATCGCCACAAGAAGTGTACGGGACCCGGCGGCATGCCGGGTGACGCCGTTGTCCACAATGCCGGGGCCGTCCACAGGCCGGCTCGCGGCCCGGCGCGTGCGCGGGACGCTGTGGGCCATGACGACCTTGCTGCTCAGCCTGCTCCTGGTCCTGGCCCAGGCGGCCGTTCCCGGGATCCGCCCGCTGCCCGCACCGCTGTCGGTGGCGCGCTGGTGGGATCCGCCCCCGACCCCGTATGCGGCCGGCCACCGCGGTGTGGACCTCTCCGCCCCGGTGGGCGCGGAGCTCCGGGCGGTCGCGTCCGGCCGGGTCCACTACGCAGGACAGGTCGCGGGCCGCGGGGTCCTCTCCCTCTCCCTGCCGAACGGGCTGCGCACGACCTACGAGCCGGTCCGGCCGCTGGTCGCGGAGGGCGAGCAGGTCACGGCGGGCCAGGTGGTGGCGGTCCTGACGGGCGGCTCACACTGCCCGGCACCTTGTCTTCACTGGGGCCTCCTGGCCGGCGAGGTCTACCTGAACCCGCTCACCCTCCTCCCCCGACCCACAGCTCGCCTCCTGCCCCACCCCGGCATCGACCCCTTCGGCCCCGCCGGCGCCTGAGGCGCTCGTTCAGCCCCGCCGGCGCCTGAGGCGCTCGTTCAGCCCCGCCGGCGCTCCAGGCGCGCAATCGTCTGGGCGTAGCCCGGGGACTTCAGCCCCGCACTCCCCTCAGAGCCATAGCCACGGCGGCCTCCGTCACGACGGCGGGATCCTCCGCGGCCCCGAGCTCGATCCGCCGGACGGCTGCGTCCACGACCCCCTGCAACAGCATCGCGGCCAGCCTCGGCTCCGCCTGCCCCAGAGAACTCAGCGCCTCGACGATCATCGCCACCAGCCCGCCGTGGGCCGCACGGATCTTCTCGCGCGCCCCGGCGTCCAGCTCGCTGGCCGAGATCGCCACCACGGCCCGGTGCCGCCGGTCGCCCACCAGCCCCAACTGGCTGCGCACGTAGGCCTCGATCTTCGCCTCCGGCGACTGCGCCTGCTCCATGGCCGCCTCGATCTCGGCGGCCCACACGGGGAAGTCCACGGCGCACAGCTCTTCGACCACGGCCGCGCGGGAGCGGAAGTACTCGTACACGGAGGACCGGGCGAGGCCGGTCCGCTCCGCGAGGGCGGGGAAGGTCAGCGCCTCCGTCCCGCCTTCGGACAGCAGGGAACGCGCAGCGTCCAAGAGGGCGCCGCGCTGCATCGACCGGTGCTCGGCCACGGAGGCCGCTCGAATCCTGGGCACGCATCCACTGTACGGAGGTACCGCAACCTCACCGTCCCACATCCGCCAACTTCGCGCGCAGTTGCAGCACGGACTTGGTGTGGATCTGACTGACCCGGCTCTCGGTGACGCCCAGTACGTTGCCGATCTCCGCCAGCGTGAGGCCCTCGTAGTAGTAGAGGGTCACCACGGTCTTCTCCCGCTCGGGCAGTGTGTTGATGGCCCGCGCCAGCAGACGCCGCAGTTCGCGGTCCTCCGCCACCTCCACCGGATCGTCGGCGGCGGTGTCCTCCAGCGTGTCCATCAGCGAGAGGCGGTCACCGCCCTCCCCGCCGGCGTGCAGCAGCTCTTCCAGGGCGACCACGTTCGCCAGGGACAACTGGCTGAAGACGGTGTGCAGATCCTCCACCCCGATCCCCATCTCCCGGGCGACCTCGCTCTCCGTGGGGGTGCGCCGCAGCTGCGCCTCCAGCGTGGCGTAGGCCCGCTCCACGGCCCGGGCCTTCTGCCGGACCGAGCGGGGGATCCAGTCCAGCGCCCGCAGCTCGTCGATCATGGCGCCGCGGATCCGCGTGATCGCGTACGTCTCGAACTTGATCGACCGGTCGATGTCGAACTTCTCGATGGCGTCGATCAGCCCGAAGACCCCGGAGGAGACGAAGTCGGCCTGCTCCACGTTGGGCGGCAGGCCCACGCTGACGCGGCCGGCGACGTACTTCACCAGGGGCGAGTAGTGCAGGATCAGCTGCTCCCGCAGCCGTTCGTCACCGGAGTCCTTGTACGAGCGCCACAGCACCTCCAGGGACGAGGGCGCGGTGGACCGCACGCCGCCGCGGGCAGCGGGGGGCACCGCAGCGCGGTCAGACCCTGAGGTGTGCTGGGGCATGCTTCGCCTTTGCCGGAGCCGGATTCCTTGGGAGCGTAGCGTGACGGAAGTGTCGCGGTGCGCGAAGAGTACGGGATGGCGCGGGGTCGCAGAGGCGCCCCGACTCGCGTGCCCGACCCGGGACCGGCGCATGGCGCACGGTCCCGACGACTGCCACCGGGAAGACCGCGTCTCTCATCGGTTTCACTCTTTCACCGGAACACCCCAGGTCAACGACCGCCTCGCCGGGGGGCTTCGGTTTATGTGCCTCCCCCAGCCGTTTGTCGGCTCAACTGCCAGCCGTCGCCCTGCCGTTCGACGAACCCCAGAGAGTGAAGTTCGTACAGTCTGCCGATGACTTCATCGGCGCCGGTGCCGGAGGCACGTGCCAACTCAGCCGCGCTCACCGGGCGGCCGGCCGGGAGTGCTTCGAGCACGCGGACGGTGTCGGGGTCGAGCAGGTCCCGGGCCAGCACCGGCCCGCGCCGCTCGGGAGCCAGCTCGCCGATGGAGCCGACCAGTTCCGCCACCTCCGCCGCGTCGGTGACGAGCACGGCCTCGCCCCGCAGCAGTTCGTGCACCCCGCCCGAGAGCCCGCTGGTGGCGGGGCCCGGGACGCCCATCGTGAACCGCCCGAGCCGCTGGGCCCGGCGGGCAGTGACCAGGGATCCACTGCGGTGGGCGGCCTCCACGACGACGGTGCCCCGCGTGAGGGCGGCGATGACCCGGTTGCGCAGGACGAACCGGCTGGGCGTCGGATGACTGCCGGGTGGCAGCTCCCCGAGGATCAGCCCCTGGCCGGCGATCCGGCCGAGCAGCCCGGCATGCCCCCGCGGGTAGGCGACGTCCACCCCGCAGGCCAGCACCGCCGCCGTGGCGCCCCCGGAGGCGAGGGCCCCGCGGTGGGCGGCGCCGTCGATTCCGAACGCGGCGCCGGAGACCACGACCCAGCCCCGCTCGGCGAGTCCGGCGGCCAGGACCTGGGCCATGTGCGCGCCGTACGGGGTGCAGGCCCGGGCCCCCACGACGGCGACCGAACGCAGCGCCCAGGTCCGCAGGTTGGGGCTGCCCCGCAGCCACAGCCCGACGGGACGTTCGTCGCCGAGGTCGTCGAGCTGGCTCGGCCACTCCGCCGATCCCGGACATACGAACCGGCATCCCGACTCGGCGGCCAGTTCGAGGTCCCGCCGGGGGTCGGCCAGGGCCGCCCGTCTGCGGTACCCCGCGAGCCGCTCCGGCCCCACCCCGCCCGGAGCGTGGGGCTCCGACTCGTGGGCGGTCAGCAGCCGTATCAGCCCCGCGGCCCCGTACTCCCGCAGCCACCGCCCGCCGTGCGCGTCCCCGGGCTCCAGCACCCGGGTCAGCGCGGCCCGTGCCAGCAGCTCCCCCTCCCCTACCCCGGTCATGTCCCGGCCCCCGTCAGCGGCATCGCCCCGCGGGCGATCCCGGTCCGCAGCTCCAGCGCCACGGCCACGTCCAGCGCCTCGGGCCAGTCCCGGCCGCGCAGGTCGGCCACGGTCCAGGCGACGCGCAGGACCCGGTCCAGCCCGCGCGCGGTGAGCAGTCCCCGTTCGAGATCGCGCTCGGCCTGCGCCAGTGCTCCCGGACCCGCCTGCCACCGGGTCCGCAATTCCTGCCCGGGCACTTCGGAGTTGAGCCGCCACGGCGTGTCGGCGAGCCGGACCGCGGCGCGCTCCCGGGCCTCCCGCACCCGGTCGGCGACGACCGCGGTGGGTTCCCCCCGGCCGCCCTGCCCCAGCAGATCGGACCGGGTCACGGCCTCGACCTCCACCCTCAGGTCCACCCGGTCGAGCAGCGGCCCGGACAGCCGCGCCTGATAGCGCCGGATCACCGAGGGCGGGCATTCGCACCCGGCTCCGTGCAGGGTGTGTCTCCCGCACGGGCACGGGTTCGCGGCGAGCACCATCAGGAACCGGGCGGGCAGCCTTACCACTCCGGCGGCGCGGGCGATGACCACGTGTCCCGATTCGAGGGGCTGCCGCAGCGCGTCCAGTGCCCGGCTGTGGAACTCCGCGGCCTCGTCCAGGAAGAGCACGCCCCGGTGCGCCAGGGAGACCGCTCCCGGCCGGGGGATCCCGGTCCCGCCGCCCACCAGGGACTGCATGGTCGCCGAGTGGTGCGGTGCGCAGTAGGGCGGCCTGGAGACCAGCGGTTCGCCGGGCGGAAGGATTCCCGCGACCGAGTGGACGGCCGTGACCTCCACCGAGTCCTGGCGGGTGAGAGGCGGCAGGATCCAGGGCAGCCGCTCGGCCAGCATCGTCTTGCCGGCTCCGGGCGGCCCGCTGAGGAAGAGGTGGTGCCCTCCGGCGGCCGCCACCTCCAGCGCGCGGCGCGCCGTGTGCTGCCCGGCCACGTCGGCGAGGTCGGGGAAGTCCGCGCACTCCCCCCGCCCCGGTCGGCCGGGGGCGAGGCCGGTGCCCAGTCCCGCGCCCGGGACGAGCAGTCCGGCCAGTATCGGGTCCGGGCGGCCCGGCGGGTCGGGGGCCTCCTGCGGCACCGCCTCGCCGGTGAGGACCGCGATGAGCTGACGCAGGCTGCGCACCCCGAGCACCGAGACGTCCGGCACGAGCGCGGCCTCGGCGGCGCACTGCTGCGGCACCACCACCTGCCGGTATCCCGCCTCCGCCGCGGCGAGGACGGCCGGCAGGATCCCCCGGACCGGACGCACCCGGCCGTCCAGCCCCAGCTCCCCGATGAGCACGAGATCGGCGATCGCTCCCGGGTCGACCACCTCCGCGGCCCCGAGCACCGCTGCTGCGACGGCCAGATCGAATCCGGCGCCGGACTTCGGTACGGAGGCGGGGCTCAGCCCGACCGTGAGCTTCTTCTGCGGCCAGGCCGCCCCCGAGTTGACGACGGCGGCACGGACCCGGTCCCGGCTCTCGACGAGGGTTTTGTCCGGCAGTCCCACCAGGGTGAAGGCCGCGACGCCGGGCTCCAGGTCGGCCTGCACCTCGACCACCACGCCGTCGACACCGACCAGGGCCACCGAGCAGGCTCGCGCGAACCCCATCAGGTCACCCCCCTGACGTGTTCCACCAGGGGCGCGCCGCGCCGCGGCAGCAGGACTCCGACGAGGTCGATGCGCACCCCGCCGGGGGGCGGCCCGCCGTGGTCGGCGAGCCAGCGTCCGGCGAGCCCGCGTAAGCGCTCGGCCTTGGCGGGCCGCACGGCGGCCATCGGGTGCTCGAACGCACCCGCCCGGCGCGTCTTGACCTCGCACACGACGAGGGCGTCCCCGTCCCGCGCGACGATGTCGATCTCCCCGCCACGGCACCGCCAGTTCCGCGCGATCACGGTCATCCCGGCCTCGGTCAGCCGCCGCGCCGCGAGTTCCTCGCCGTACCGCCCCAATGCCAATGCCTGCTGTGCCACGCCCTTCGCGTTCATCCGGCACCACCTCCGGCACCGACGATCCCGCGCCCCCGCGCACCTTGTGGATCTTGGTGGATGACCGGGCCGTTGTGGACAACCCCGTCACCCTCCCGGGTGAGGTCAGCTCCCGGGCAGTTCGAGGTCGCTCTTGTTGAGCTCCTCGATGTTCACGTCCTTGAAGGTCAGCACCCGTACCTGCTTCACGAAGCGGGCCGGCCGGTACATGTCCCAGACCCAGGCGTCGGCCATCGAGACCTCGAAGAACACCTCCCCCTGGACCGAGTGCACCTGCATCTCGTAGTCGTTGGTGAGGTAGAAACGGCGTTCGGTCTCGATCACGTACTTGAACAGCCCGACGACGTCGCGGTACTCCCGATAGAGCTTCAGCTCCATCTCGGTCTCGTACTTCTCGAGGTCCTCGGCGCTCATGGCATGTTCCCCTTCAGCCGTGCGTCCCCCTATTGTGCGCCAGGCCTCTGCGCCCCTAAACGATTTCCGGGGCCAGGACCACCGGCGCACCCGGAGGACCGTCGTCGAGCAGCGTACGGAGCAGCTCGGCGAGTCTGGTCGGGTACACCGTCTCACGGGCTGCGAGAAGTTCCTCGGAGGTCCACCACCTCGCTCCCGAGACGCTGCGCCGCTCCAGCTCGGTGAGCCCGCCCAACTCGGTCATGGTCTGGGTGGTCCGGGCCAGGAAATACCATTCGTCCTGTTCCCAGCGACGCCCGTCGAACGGGAAGGAGCAGTAGCGGTGCCACAGCACCGGCCCCAGCTCCACGTCGGTGATCCCCGTCTCCTCCGCCACCTCGCGCAGAGCCGCCTCCTCCCGGGTCTCCGTCCCCTCCAGCCCGCCGCCCGGGGTGAACCACCAGTCGTCCGAGGGGTCCGCCGGCTCGAAGCCGTGCAGCAGAAGGATCCGGTCCGCGGGGTCCAGCAGGATCACCCGCGACACCTTCCGGTGGCCGGCCCCGGCCGGGTCAGCGGGCACCGGCCCGCTCCTGCCGCCGCCCGCGCCCCACGACCCGTACGAACGGCCCGTACGCGGCCCCCAGGACCACCAGGGCGGCCCCGGCCACCACCGCCGCCAGCTGGAGCCGCAGCGGCCCGGACCGGGAGGTGCCGCCGGGCAGGCCGGCGTACGTCGCCGGCCGCTCCAGCATCGTCATGGAGGGCCAGGCCAGGGCGTCGACGCGGGCGCTGACGGCCGACCGCGGCACGGTTCCCTGCCCGGCCTCCTGCAGGTGGGCCCGCGAGTCCAGCGAGGCGGCCCGCCGGTCGCCCAGCAGGAAGAGCTTCCCCTCGGGGACCGTCACCTCGAAGGGGGTGCCGGGGGCCGGGGCCTGTCCGGGCGGCATGGCCAGGCCCGTGTCCGGCCTGGTGGTGTCGGCGTACGGCTCGTCCAGCGGCGTGCCGTTCACCGTCAGCTCGCCGCCCGCGCCGCAGCACTTCACCGTGTCGCCGCCGATGCCGACGACCCGCTTGACCATGGGCGAATCGCTCCACATGGAATCAGTAAAGATGACCACGTCCCCGCGGCGCACCTCACCGCCGTCGATGCGCTGCGCCAGCACGCGGTCGCCGGGCCGCACGGTCGGCATCATCGAGTCGGTCGGCACCGTGTAGGGCTGGTAGACGACCGCCCCCCACACGAAGCCGCCGAGGAAGAGCGCAAAACCGATGGCCACGGCGAGTCCCGACAGCACATTGCCGAGACCGCCGTGGCCACCCTTGCCCCTGCGTATCGCTTGTGTTCCGCCCATTCCAGCGCCCCCACACTTCGGGATCGTCTACCTGGGCGGCACCCTACCGGGCGGTACGACCGGTGGTCAGCTTCCGCCGGCGCCACATCACGATCGGAACCGCGCCCGCGAAGCCCAGCGCGGCAGGACCCAGCCCGACCGGCGCCAGTCCGGAGGCCCCCAGGCCCAGCGCGGTCGCCGCGGCCTGGTCGCCGATGCCCGGCTGGTCGAAGGTCTCCGGGATCGGCAGCGTGGACCAGCGGCTGATCGGCCACGCGACCACCACGGCCCGCCCGACGACCTTGTCGACCGGCACGAAGCCCTGCGTGGAGTCCTGCATGTGCCAGCGGGAGTCCTGGGAGTTCTGACGGTGGTCGCCCATCACCCAGATCTTGCCCTTGGGCACGGTGATCGGGCCGAAGGGGGCGTCGTCGCACGCGCTGTTGCCCGGGTAGATGTACGGCTCGTCGAGCACCTTGCCGTTGACGACGACCGGTCCGCCCTTCTTGCACTCGACCGTGTCCCCGCCGATGGCGATGGTCCGCTTGATCAGGTCCTTCTCCTCGGCGGACGGCATCAGGCCGATCCAGCTGAGGACCTTCTGCGCGAAGTTCGGGTCCGGGGTGGGCTCCCCCGAGAGCCAGTTCGCCGGGTCGTGGAAGACCACGACCTCACCGCGCTCCGGCTCGGATCCGAACCACGGGGTGAGCTTGTCCACGAGCACCCGGTCGCCGCGCTGCAGGGTGTCTTGCATCGAGTCGGACGGAATCGAGAACGCCTGGACCAGGAAGGTCTTGATCAGCAGGGCCAGCAGCAGGGCGATGCCGATGAGGAGCGGGAGCTCCACCCAGAACGAGCGGTGCGTGCGGACCTCGTCACCGTCGTCCGCGCTGTCCGCGCCGTCGACGGCATCGTCCGGCCACTCCCCGCCGTCGTCGGGCCCGGATCGTGCGCCTACCGCCACATCCCCCACATCCACTCCTCACTCGCGTTCGCCGCCCGCGTCGAATCGGACACGGGCCCTCCCCTCCCTTAACGAGCGGGAGTTCCCTAAGGCTCGGGAGACCGAGGACACACTATGCGAACGGAGCGCCCCGACGGCGCCGTTGGCGGCCGCGTCCCTGACGCCGTGCCTGATCGGGGACCATGCGGAAGGTCTCGGGCTGTTCCAGCCGGTCCCAGTTCCCGAAGGGCCAGGCGATCACCACGGCCTCCCCCACGACCCCGTTCTCGTCGATGGTCCCCTGGAAGGCCTCGTCGAGGTGGAAACGGGAATCGGCGGAATTCGCCCGGTGATCGCCCATCACGAAGAGCCGGCCCGCCGGGACCTCCACCTCGAAGGGGATGTCCGACGGGTTGTTGCCCGGGTTCACGTACGGCTCATCGAGCGGCGAGCCGTTGACGGTGACCCGGCCCCTGCTGTCGCAGCACTTGACCGTGTCCCCGCCGACGCCGATGACCCGCTTGATCAGGTCCTGCTCGTCGGCCGAGGGCAGCAGGCCGATGAAGGTCAGGGTCTGCTTGATCTGCTTGATCACGACCGGGTCCGGGGCCGGTCGGGCCACCTCGCCCTTGAGCCAGCCGCCGGGGTCCTTGAACACGACGACGTCGCCGCGCTCGACCTTGGAGCCGAACCACGGGGTCAGCTTGTCCACGAGGACCCGGTCGCCGATCCGGATGGTCTGCTCCATGGAGCCCGACGGGATGAAGAAGGCCTGCACCAGGAAGGTCTTGAGGAGCAGGGCGATGCACAGCGCCACCACCACGAGCAGCGGCAGCTCGCCCGCCCTGCGGGTGCGGCGGCGCCGCCGCACCCTTCGGGCCAGCCGGCGCCGTTCGGCCCGGCCGCCCTCCACCACCGGCTCCGGTTCGGGCTCCGGCTCGGGCTCCCGCTCCCGTCCGCCCCGGGGCCGTCCCCGGCTACCCATGACGGCCGCCGACGGCACCCCAGCGAGACACCGGCCAGCCGATCCAGTCGGCCCGCCCGATCACCATCTCCACCGGCACCATCCCCCCGCCCGGTTCCCCGAGGTGGTCCCGCGAGTCCCGGGACTGCGACCGATGATCACCCATCACCCACAGGGTTCCCAGCGGGACGACGATC
Organism: Streptomyces sp. NPDC054849; assembly: GCF_053610945.1. Lineage (NCBI taxonomy): Bacteria > Bacillati > Actinomycetota > Actinomycetes > Kitasatosporales > Streptomycetaceae > Streptomyces > Streptomyces sp. NPDC054849. The sequence continues at coordinate 75,200 of NZ_JBSGZI010000019.1, read as the reverse complement.
CGGAAGGGCACCTTCGAGGGCGCGTCGCCGGGATACAGGTACGGCTCGTCCAGCGGCACGCCGTTGACCTTGACCCGCCCGCCCGCGTCGCAGCACACCACATCGTCACCGCCCACGCCCACGACCCGCTTCACGAAGTCGGTGTCGGACGGCTCCGCGAGCCCGAGCGCCGAGGCCGCGCCGTGCAGCAGCGCGCCGACCGGATGGCCGTCGGGGCGTTCCCGTACGAAGGACCCCGTGCCGTCGAAGACCACCAGGTCCCCCCGGCGCGGCTGGTCGCCGAAACGGTACGCCAGCTTGTTGACCAGCACCCGGTCCCCGACCTGCAGCGTCGGCTCCATGGAGCGGCTCGGGATCAGGAAGGGCTGGATCACGAAGTTGCCGAACAGCAGCAGGAAGACGGTGCAGATCACGCCGAGCGCTCCGGCCCGGCGCCAGGTCAGCCGGTGAGGCCGCCGGGTCGCGGTCCGCCCGGCCCGGGAGAACGCAAAACGCGGCCGCCCCTCCCCCTCGACGGGGGAGGAGTGGCCGCGCTGCGTGTGAGGTGCTTCGGTGTCCATCGGGGGCGAGCCTATCCGGCCGCCCCCTGAACCCGGAGGGGACCTTACTTGTCGCGCTTCTCCTTGATCTTCGCGGCCTTGCCGCGGAGCTCACGGAGGTAGTACAGCTTGGCGCGGCGCACGTCACCACGGGTGACGAGCTCGATCTTCTCGAAGATCGGGGAGTGGACCGGGAAGGTACGCTCCACACCGACGCTGAAGGAGACCTTGCGGACCGTGAAGGTCTCGGAGACGCCGGCGCCCTGGCGACGGATGACGACGCCCTTGAACTGCTGGATACGGGAGCGGTTGCCCTCGATCACGCGGACGTGCACGTTGATCGTGTCACCCGGGCGGAAGGCCGGGACGTCCGAGCGGAGCGCGGCGGCGTTGACGCCATCGAGCAGGTGAGACATGTTCTTCGTCTGCTTTCTTCGCATGACGCCACAGGTCGCCAGTGCGGGTTTCCGTAGAGAATTCGGGAGCCGTGGGTCCCGGCGGACGACGGTCCCCCTGTGGCAGGGGCGCCCGCGAGCACACAGCAGCCGCCTATTCTTCCACGGCTTGCGGCCTGCACCAAAATCGGCCGTCCGCGGACGGCTTCCAGCCCAGGATGGAGAGGATCTCCCGGTCCTTCTTGTCGAAGGCGGAGGCCTCGCAGCGCTCGATCAGGTCGGGGCGGTTCTGCGCGGTCCGGCGGAAGGCCTCGTCCCGGCGCCAGCGGGCGATCTTTCCGTGGTGGCCGCTGAGCAGCACGTCGGGGATGTCGCGGCCGCGCCACAGCGGGGGCTTGGTGTAGACCGGCCCCTCCAGCAGGTTCGCCATCTCGCCGGGCGCGAAGGAGTCGTCGCGGTGCGATTCGGCGTTGCCGAGCACGCCGGGCAGCAGCCGGGCCACGGCCTCCGTGACCACCAGAACGGCGGCCTCGCCGCCCGCCAGGACGTAGTCGCCGATGGAGACCTCGTACACCGGCATGCGCGTGGCGTACTCGTCCATCACCCGGCGGTCGATGCCCTCGTACCGGGCCGGCGTGAAGATGAGCCACGGCCGCTCGGAGAGTTCGACGGCCAGTTCCTGCGTGAAGGGCCGGCCGCTGGGCGTGGGGACGACCATGACGGGTCCGTGCGCGCCCGCCTCGTAGCCGTCGGCCAGCGCCGCGTCCAGGGCCTCGCCCCACGGCTCGGTCTTCATGACCATGCCGGGACCGCCGCCGTACGGGGTGTCGTCGACCGTGTTGTGCCGGTCGTACGTCCAGTCCCGCAGGTCATGGACGTGTACGTCGAGCTGCCCGCGGGCGCGGGCCTTGCCGACGAGCGAGACGTTCAGCGGCTCCAGGTACTCGGGGAAGATCGTGACGACGTCGAGACGCATCAGGCCTTGTCCCCGGCGTCCTCGTCACGGGTCGAGTCGATGATCGCCTCACGCTCGTCGATCAGCCCCGGCGGCGGGGTGATGACGCAGCGCTGCTCCTCGAGGTCGATCTCGGCGACGATCTCCTCGACGAAGGGGATCATTACCTCGGAGCCGTCGGGCCGCTCGACGATGAAGAGGTCCTGCGAGGGCAGGTGGGAGATCTCGGTGATCCGGCCGATCTCGGTGCCGTCGGCGAGGACGACGTCCAGGTCCATCAGCTGGTGGTCGTAGTACTCGTCGGGCTCTTCGGGCAGCTCCGCCGGGTCCACTTCCGCGATCAGCAGGATGTTGCGCAGCGCCTCGGCGCCGGTGCGGTCCTTGACGCCGGCGAAACGGAGCAGGAGCCTCCCGCTGTGGACCCGGCCCGTCTCGATGGTCAGCGGTCCCGCCGACGCGGGCTCGGTCTGGAGCACGGCGCCGGGGCTGAGCCGCAGTTCCGGCTCGTCCGTGCGCACCTCCACGGTGACCTCACCCTTGATGCCGTGGGCGCGGCCGATCCGCGCGACTACCAGCTGCACTGTGTGTCTCTGCCCTTCTTGCGGCCGAACCGCCACCGCTCTCGCGGAGGTGGTACCTCTCCGTCGTGTTCTCTCGGGTCCATGGTGGCTCTGCCCGCGGGCAGAAACGACTCGGGCCGGGGTGGGCGACCAACGCCCTCCCCGGCCCGTGCCGGTGCTTCAACTTCTCAGCGGACCTGGTCCACGTCGACGAGGTCGACGCGGATCCCCCGGCCGCCGATGGCGCCCACGACGGTACGCAGAGCACGTGCGGTGCGGCCGTTGCGGCCGATCACCTTGCCGAGGTCGTCGGGGTGGACCCGGACCTCGAGCACCTGCCCGCGGCGCAGGTTGCGCGAGGCGACCTGCACATCGTCGGGGTTGTCCACAATGCCCTTCACGAGGTGCTCAAGAGCCTCCTCGAGCATGCTCAGGCCTCGGTCGACTCGGCGGTGGCCTCAGCCTCGTCCGCCTTCTTGTCGGCCTTCTTCTTCTGCGTGATGGCCTCGCCCTTGCCCTCGCCGATGCCCTCGAGGGCCTTGGCGAACTCGTCGAAGGAGCGACGCTTGCTCTCCTTCGTCTCCGGCTGGAGCAGCGGCGCGGGGGCGGGGAGACCCTTGTGGGCCTGCCAGTCACCGGTCAGCTTCAGGATGGCGAGCACAGCCTCGGTGGGCTGAGCGCCGACGGACAGCCAGTACTGCGCACGCTCGGCGTTGACCTCGATGCGCGACGGGTTGTAGGTCGGGTGGTAGATACCGATCTCCTCGATCGCGCGACCATCCCGGCGGGTGCGGGCGTCGGCGACGACGATGCGGTAGTGCGGCTGGCGAATCTTGCCGAGGCGCTTGAGCTTGATCTTGACTGCCACTGGAGTGGTGTCTCCTGAACTTGACGTGGTTGGGCACATGAGATGCCACGTGGGGTTGCGGTACTCGGGTGCCCGATGGACGCGTCAGCCGGAGGAGAGAGGGGTCCTATGCGACTGTCGAGTACAGCTAGCCATTGTGCCATACGCCTGCGGCGCGCTCAGCCGCGCGGGAGGGACCTCCGTCGCACCGCCGCCGCACGCGCCTGCATGCGGGCGGAAGGCCGCGGGCCCGCGGCCCCGCGGCACGGCCGACCGGGCCACGGGTACGGCGGCGCGGCCCGCGTCCGGACGCCGTGGGGTGGCGGCGCGACCCGGCACCGTACGCCGTGGGGGTGGGGCGCGATGTCGGTGCCCGATGTCGGTGCGGTCCGGCGGCGGACCGGGCGGCGGGCGGTCAGGAAGCCGCCGCGATGGCCACCTCGGGAATGCGGAACGGCTTCATGCAGCCGCCGCACACGATCGGCGCCTGCGCCAGTACGGAGGGGACCACCCGCACGTTGCGTCCGCAGTCGCAGACCGCCTTGACGCGGACGCCGCCGCCGGAGGAGCCGTGCCGGGCGGCCGGTCCCCGGAAGCTGCGCTTGGTGTCGGCCGCGGTGGCGGCCGTGTGCGCCTTCAGCGCGCGCTGCAGGCGCTCGATGGTGGGGCGGTAGCGCCGCTTCGCCTCGGGATTGAGCGTGACCAGCGAGAAGCCGCTGCTCGCGTGCGGCTCTTCGGAGTGGTCCAGCCCCATCTCCTCGGCGATGGCAAGGAATCTGCGGTTGTGGTAGCGGCCGGCGCGCGAGGTGTCTCGCACTCCGCGTGCGGCGGCGATGCCGTGGACTGCCTCGTGCAGCAGTCGCTCGAAGGAGAGCTCGGCGCCGCAGGCGGACGAGGACTCTCCGATCAGGGACTCGGGCGCGGCAAGGTCAGGCAGCTCGGGGTGGTGCCGCTGAATATCGGCCCACGCCTGCGCCAGCTCTGCGGCGAGAACAGGTGGTGTCGTGCTCACGTCGTGACAACGAGCCGAGGTGCCCGGGTGTTCCGATTCCGGGCCATTCCAAATTTTTTGCACGTACCAGTCAGTTCAGTCTCATGCGTCCCGACGAGGACGGGTGCGCAGATCTCAGGAGGAGTCGGTACGTAACGAGGACTATCGACGAAGCCGCCCCGGCGCGCGGCACGAGCCGCACGCCGGGGCGCAGGAGCCTGGTCGGCCCGATCAGTACGAGCGCGCGACGATCGCGAGGGTACCGGGGGCGTCGTCCGCCTCCGGGACCGACCCGTCCGCGGCGATCAGGCAGCGCACGGAGACGGCCTGCTCGGCCAGCTTCGCCTCGCCCTCCGGACCGAGGTCCGCCCACGGGATCCGGGCCCAGCCGCCGGCGATGGCGGCCTCGGCGGCCTCCTCGATGGTCGCGACGTCGGACGTACGGGACTCGCGGCGCTCACGGGACTCGCGCAGCAGCTGCGCCTGGTCCTCGTCCAGCACCTTGGGCAGCAGGTCGGCGAGCGCGTCGATCTGGACCGGGGTCTTCCCGCCCGGGATCCGGCGGGCCAGCATCGCGGTGCCGGCCTCCAGGTCGCGGGGGCCGATCTCGATGCGGACCGGTACGCCCTTGAGCTCCCAGTCCACCGCGCGGCGGCCGAAGGGGGTGTCGACGCGGTCGTCGACGTGCACGCGGATGCCGGCGGCCTTCAGCTGGGCGCCCAGCTCGCGGACCTTTGCCACGGCCTCGTCGCCCTTGATCGCCATGACGACGACCTGGACGTGCGCCAGGCGCGGCGGGACGCGCAGGCCGTTGTCGTCGCCGTGAGACATGATCAGGCCGCCGACCATGCGGGTCGAGACGCCCCACGAGGTCTGCCAGACGAGTTCCTGCTTGCCCTCCTTCGACAGGTACTGCGTGTTGAAGGCCTTGGCGAAGTTGGTGCCGAGCTCGTGGCTCGTGCCCAGCTGCAGCGCCTTGCCGTCACCCATCATGCCCTCGAGGGTGAGGGTGTTGATGGCGCCGGCGAAGCGTTCCTTGGCGGTCTTGCGGCCGAGCACGACGTCGATGCCGAGCACGTTCGTCATGAAGTCGCCGTACACGTCCGTGTGAATGCGGGCGGCGTAGTCGCGGGCGTCCTCGTAGGTGGCGTGGGCGGTGTGGCCCTCCTGCCAGAGGAACTCGCTCGTACGGAGGAACACACGCGGGCGCATCTCCCAGCGGACCACGTTGGCCCACTGGTTGATCAGCAGGGGCAGGTCGCGGTAGCTCTGGACCCACTTGGAGAAGTAGTCATTGATGATCGTCTCGGAGGTGGGCCGGACGACGACCGGCTCTTCCAGCTCCTTGCCGCCGCCGTGCGTGACGACCGCGAGCTCGGGGGCGAAGCCCTCGACATGCTCGGCTTCCCTCGTCAGGTACGACTGCGGAATGAACAGCGGGAAGTACGCGTTCTGGGCGCCCGCGTCCTTGATGCGCGCGTCCATCTCCTGCTGCATCCGCTCCCACAGGCCGTAGCCGTACGGTCGGATGACCATGGTGCCGCGGACCGGACCGTTGTCGGCCAGCTCGGCCTTGTTGATCAGATCCTGGTACCAGCGGGGGAAATCCTCCGCCTGCGGGGTGAGAACGGGTGCCTTTGCCATGCCGCGAATCGTACGGCGCCGCGCACGCGATACGTGAATCGGGTGCCGCGCTCCTCTGGACGCGGGAGCGAATGGGGAGTTCTCTGGCAACGGGGGCAAGGGGGCGACACGGAATCAGGAGCGCTCTTTCGATGACACCTACGCCGACGGCGACGCTCGTCGCCCGGGACTGGGCGGAGATCCAGGAACGGATGCTGGTACCGCTGTACGAAGCGGTCTACGACCGGCTGGAGGTCGGGCCGGGTGACCGGCTGCTCGGCCTCGACTGCGGGGCCGGCCTGGCTCTGCTGCTGGCGGCCGGGCGGGGAGCCGTGGCCACGGGCGTGGAGGCGGATCCGGCCCGGCGGGCGCTGGCCCGTGAGCGGCTGCTGGAGGTACTGGCGGCTCCGCCGTGCTCGCCGCCCCGCCCGTACGACGCCCTGCTGGCCTTCTCCCCGGACCCGGCGGCCCTGGCCTCGGCCCTGCCGGCGGTCCGGCGCGGCGGGGCCGTGGTGCTGGCCGACTGGGGTCCCGCGGAGCGCTGCACGGCGCCCTCGGTCCTGGGCGGCGGGCCCGCGCCCCGGGACTTGGACGCGCTCGTGGAACGGGCCGGACTCAGACCGGACGGGTCGGGGCGGGTGTTCTGCCCGTTCGGGTACGCGGATGTGGACAGCGCGGTGCGCGGACTGCTGTCGACCGGGCTCTACGACGCCGCGGGCGATCCCGCCCTGGCGGAGAAGGAGCTCGCCGAGGCGCTTCACCCGTTCGAGCGGTCCGACGGCGCCGTGTGGCTGCCGAACATCTTCCGGTACGTGATCGCCCGAGTGGCCTAACGGCCGCTCGTCAGTCGGTGCCGTGCGCCTTCGTCAGCCGGGGGATGCCCGCGGCGGCGTAGGCGGCCGGCTCGTCCAGGGTCTCGTTGGCGAGCAGGGCCAGCGCCAGCGCGTCCAGCTGCGGGCGGTGCTCGCGCAGCAGGCGGCAGGCCTCCACGTAGCACTCGTCCACGATCCGCCGCATCTCGTGATCCACCGCGTCGAGGGTGGCGGGTGCCGCGGACAGTCCGTAGGGGCTCTGCGGGTCGGACGGGATGGCGGTGAGCTTGCCGACGCGTTCGCTCATGCCCCAGCGGCCGACCATGCCGCGGACGATGTTGGTGACCTGTTCGAGGTCGTTCTCGGCGCCCGTGGTGATGACGTCGTAGACGATGTGCTCGGCCGCCATGCCGCCCAGCGCGCCGATGATGCGGCCCCGGAGGTACTCCTCGGTGTACGCGTAGCGGTCCGCGTCCGGGGTCGAGAGGGTGACGCCGAGCGCGCGGCCGCGGGGGACGATCGTGATCTTGCGGACCGGGTCGGCACCCGGCTGGAGCATGCCCAGGAGGGCGTGGCCGCTCTCGTGGTAGGCCGTGCGGCGGCGTTCCTCCAACGGCATGACCAGGGCCCGTTCGGCGCCGAGCTGGACCTTCTCCAGGGCGTCGGACAGGTCGGACTGGGTGACCTGCGTCTGCTGACGCTTGACGGCCAGCAGCGCGGCCTCGTTGGCCAGATTGGCGAGCTCCGCTCCCGTCATGCCGGGGGTGGTGCGGGCCACCTGCGCCAGATCGACGTCCTCGGCGAGCGGGATGTCCCGGGTGTGGATGCGCAGGATGGCCTCGCGGCCTCCGCGGTCGGGTGGGGCGACGACCACCGTGCGGTCGAAACGGCCGGGGCGGGTGAGCGCCGGGTCCAGCACGTCCGCCCGGTTGGTGGCGGCCAGGACGACCACACCCTCCGAGCCCGAGAAGCCGTCCATCTCGGTGAGGATCTGGTTCAGGGTCTGTTCGCGTTCGTCGTGACCGCCCATGGCCGCGCCGCCGCCCCGTACCCGCCCGATGGTGTCGATCTCGTCGATGAAGATGATCGCGGGGGCCACCTTCCTCGCCTCGGTGAACAGTTCCCGTACCCGGGATGCGCCGACGCCGACGATCATCTCGATGAACTCGGAGGCGGAGGCGGAGAAGAACGGAACACCGGCCTCGCCCGCGACCGCCCGCGCGAGCAGGGTCTTCCCGGTGCCGGGCGGGCCGGACAGCAGGACCCCGCCGGGCATCCGGGCGCCCATCTTCCGGTACTCCTGCGGGTTCTTCAGGAAGTCGACGACGTCGTTGAGCTCTCCCGCGACCTCGTCGATGCCGGCCACGTCCTGGAAGGTGGTGCGCTTGGAGCCCTCCTCCAGTTCCACCGGCTTGGGCGGTGCCTTGCGGCCCAGCCCTCCCATGCCGCCCATCCTGCCGCCCATCCGGCGGGCGACGACCACCCACAGCAGGACCAGCAGCAGCATCGGGGCGAGGGCGATGACCAGGTTGGCGAGGAAGCTGCGCTGCACGACGACCGGGGAGGCCGTCACGTTCACGTTCTGCTTGGTGAGGTTGGCCCACAGGGCGTCGTCGGCGAAGGCCGGGCGCTGGGTGACGAATTTGGTGTAGTCCCCCTTGTCGCCGTCGGGCAGCGGCTGCCCGGCCTTCAGCTCGCCCTGGATCGCGTCGCCCTTGGAGTAGATCTTCGAGACGTTTCCGGCGGCGACCTGCTTGCTGAACTCGGTGTACGAGATCGTCGGCTCGTCACCGTCGTTGAAGAAGGACAGCACCAGGTTGGCGATCAGGTAAACGATCAGAGCGGCGAGGATCAGCCCCCGCCACCCGCCCGGCATCCTCTTCTTCGGCGGGGGGCTGGGCGGCGCGCCCTCCGAGCGCCACGGCGTATCGGCCCGGTCGCGGGGAGGTACGGGGGTGGGGCTGGGCACGGGGCGCCTCCTTCTGCCATCCTCCCGGCCGACCATAAGGGATAAATCAGGCCGTCGCCCCAGCAGAAAAGGAGGGCCCCGACCGTGTGACCCTGTGGGTCGCACCCCGGCCGGGGCCCTCCTCGCGCGCCTGCGTACGGACTACTTCATGAACTTCTTGAACTCGTCCGGAAGGTCGAAGTCCTGACCGGGCTGGCCGCCGCCCGCCGGAAGGCCGAAGGGGTTGCCGGCGGCCGCGGGCTCGACCGCCTGCGGACCCTGCTCCCTGCGGGCCGCGGCTGCGGCCTCCTCTTCCCTGCGCTTCATCGGGTTGCCGCTCTTGCGCTTGCCCTTGGCCTGCTTGACCTGCTTCTTCTGCCGGCCGGGGCCGCCGCCCATCCCGGGGATGCCCGGCATCCCGGGCATCCCGCCGCCCTGGGCCATGCGGGACATCATCTTGCGGGCGTCGAAGAACCGCTCCACGAGCGCCTTGACGGCGCTGACCTCGGTGCCGGAACCCTTGGCGATACGGGCACGGCGCGAGCCGTTGATGATCGTCGGGTCCTGGCGCTCGGCCGGGGTCATCGACTTGATGATCGCGGCGGTGCGGTCGACGTCGCGCTCGTCGATGTTGTTGATCTGGTCCTTGATCTGACCCATGCCGGGCAGCATGCCGAGCAGCTTGGAGATGGAGCCCATCTTGCGGACCTGCTCCATCTGGGCCAGGAAGTCGTCGAGCGTGAACTCCTTGGGACCCTTGGCGAGCTTGGCCGCCATCTTCTCGGCCTCGGCCTGCGAGAAGGTCTTCTCGGCCTGCTCGATGAGGGTGAGCATGTCACCCATGTCGAGGATCCGGCCCGCCATGCGGTCGGGGTGGAACGCGTCGAACTCGTCGAGCTTCTCGCCGTTCGAGGCGAACATGATCTGCTTGCCGGTGACGTGCGCGATGGAGAGCGCGGCACCGCCACGGGCGTCGCCGTCGAGCTTGGAGAGCACGACGCCGTCGAAGCCGACGCCGTCCTGGAAGGCCTCGGCGGTGTTGACCGCGTCCTGGCCGATCATGGCGTCGACGACGAAGAGGATCTCGTCGGGGCTGACGGCGTCGCGGATGTCCGCGGCCTGCTGCATCAGCTCGGTGTCGATGCCGAGGCGGCCGGCGGTGTCGACGATGACGATGTCGTACTGCTTGGTCCGCGCGTACTCGACGGAGTCCTTCGCGACCTGGACCGGGTCGCCGACGCCGTTGCCGGGCTGAGGCGCGTAGACGGCCACCCCTGCGCGCTCGGCGACGACGCTCAGCTGGTTGACGGCGTTGGGGCGCTGGAGGTCGCAGGCGACGAGCAGCGGGGCGTGACCCTGCCCCTTCAGCCAGAGGCCGAGCTTGCCGGCGAGAGTGGTCTTACCGGCACCCTGGAGACCGGCCAGCATGATCACGGTGGGCGCGGTCTTGGCGAAGCGCAGCCGCCGGGTCTCGCCGCCGAGGATGGTGACGAGCTCGTCGTTGACGATCTTCAGGACCTGCTGGCCCGGGTTCAGGGCCTTGCTGACCTCTTCGCCGCGCGCGCGTTCCTTGACGTTCGCGATGAAGGAGCGGACGACCGGGAGGGCGACGTCGGCCTCGAGGAGGGCGATACGGATTTCCCGGGCCGCTGCGTCGATGTCAGCCTCGGACAGCCGGCCTTTGCCGCGCAGGCCCTTGAAGGTATTCGCCAAGCGGTCGGAGAGCGTATCGAACACGGTGGTCGCGATTCCTCGGGTCGGGGGCGGTGTGGTCGTCCCCCAGGGTATCGGCCCTTGCCGCGTGGTGGACCCGGCGGGCCGTCCTGGACTTCGCCCGGACCCGTGGATTCGGCCGAGCGCAGCCCGCACGGACACGCAGGAGGACTGGGTACCCGTACAGCCGCAGGACCGGCAAACCCTCGCCCCACGGCGTCCGGAGCGGGTGCGCGACGTGGGCGCGCGCCGCACCGCGGCAAAGTGCATCCCGCCGACCCTTGAGCAGCGAAGTCCGGGGCGTAAGCGTGGCGCATCCCGACCTCGCCCCCAGCGTGGGGGGCACGGACCCGGGCATAGGAGCCACGCGGCCCCAGTCCGGCCCCGCCGCGGCTGCGGCGGGGCCGGATGCGCGCCGCAGACGCGGCAAGCACCGGTCCTTGAGCAGCTGAGCGCGGGGCGTCGCGGAGGCGCAAGTCCGGCCCCGCCTGCGTTTGAGGCGCGGGGGTGCGGGGGCCGGCCTCCGCACCAGCAGCGCGCCCCTGGGCACGGGTCCCGGAGTCGGGCCCCGTGGGCGACGCGGCGGGGGGGGGGGGCCCCCCCCCCCCCCCCGGGCGGGCAGGGGGGGGGGGGGCGCCCGGCCCCCCCACCACCCCTTCCCCGTTCCGCGCCGACTGGAGACCGCCCATGCGCACCCGCAGCAGAACGCGTAGCCGCACCCGCACCTCTCTGTACGGTCTGTTCCTCGGCCTGCTGCTGGGCGCGGGCCTGCTGCCGGCCGGCGGGGCGACGGCCGCGGACAACGGCACGTGGGGGGTGTTCCCGACGCCGACGGGCGGGGCCACGATGACCGACCGCGCGTACTTCTTCCACCAGGGCGCGGCCGGGACCAGCCTCAGCGACAGCGTGACGATCCTGAACTCCTCCGACCGGGAGCTGACGTTCCAGGTCTTCGCCACCGACGCCGTGAACACCCCGTCGGGCGGCGCCTTCGCGCTGCTGCCGGTGGAGACGAAGCCGAAGGACGTCGGCGCGTGGATCGCGCTGGCGCCGGAGAGCTCGCGCACCGTCACCGTGCCGCCCAAGGGCCGCAAGGACATCCCGTTCACCGTGCGGGTCCCGGCGGACGCGACGCCCGGCGACCACGTCGGCGGGATCGTCGCCCTGGGCACCGCCGTGGAGGGCGTGCAGCAGGAGGGCAGGGTCCAGGTCGGCGTGAAGCGCTCGGTGGGCGCCCGGCTGTACTTCCGCGTTCCGGGGCCCGTCACGGCGGGGCTGAGCGTGGAGGAGGTGCGGGTCAGCCGGTCGGCGCCGCTGCTGCCCTGGATCGAGGACGCCCGCGCCACGGTCTCGTACGCACTGGTCAACCGGGGCAACGTGGTCGTGGAGCCCCGGGTGACGGTCTCCGCCGAGGGGCTGTTCGGGCGCGAGGTGCTGAACCGCCCGGCCCGCGATCTGAGGCTGACCCTGCTGCCGGGTCAGCGCGTCGAGCTGACCGAACCGTGGCCGGACGCCCCCCAGTCGGACTGGGTGAGCGTCAAGGTCACCGCGGGAGCCGCCGCCCACCCCCATCTGGTCGCGCAGTCCGAGACGGACTTCATCGCGGTGCCCTGGCCCGCGGTGGGCCTGTTCCTGGTACTGGCCGGCGCGGGCGTCACCTGGTGGGTGCTGCGCCGCCGTCGCCGCACGGCCGGCGACGAGACGGAACCCGCCCCGGACCTGGCCCGGGCCTTCTGACCGGACGACCGGACGACCGGACGACCGGACGACCGGATCACCGCATGACCGGATCACCGCATGACCGCATGACCGCATGAACGGAACTCGCCCCCCGAGTGACGGTTGCGGGGGGCGAGTCGGTCCTACGGGGCGTGCAGGCGGCCCGTGCAGTCCTGATCGGGGACCGAGGATCAGGGATCAGTGATTGCGGGGGAAGCCCAGGTCCACACCGTCCGGGGCGTCCGCGGGGTCCGGCCAGCGGGTCGTGACGACCTTGCCGCGGGTGTAGAAGTGGATGCCGTCGTTGCCGTAGATATGGTGATCGCCGAAGAGCGAGTCCTTCCAGCCACCGAACGAGTGGTAGCCGACCGGCACCGGGATCGGGACGTTGACGCCGACCATGCCCGCCTCGATCTCCAACTGGAAGCGGCGGGCCGCGCCGCCGTCGCGGGTGAAGATCGCGGTGCCGTTGCCGAACGGCGAGGCGTTGATGAGGGCCACGCCCTCCTCGTAGGTCTCCGTGCGCAGGACGCAGAGCACCGGGCCGAAGATCTCGTCGCGGTAGGCGTCGGAGTCGGTCCGCACGTGGTCGAGCAGGGACAGGCCGATCCAGTGGCCGTTCTCGTTGCCCTCGACCGTGTACCCGGTGCCGTCCAGGACCACGTCGGCGCCCTGGGCGGCGGCGCCCTTCACGTACGAGGCGACCTTGTCGCGGTGGGCGGCCGTGATCAGCGGGCCCATCTCGGAGGTCGGGTCGTTGCCGGGGCCGATCTTGATCTTCTCGGCACGCTCGCGGATCTTGTCGACCAGCGTGTCGGCGATGGAGCCGACGGCCACGACGGCGGAGATCGCCATGCAGCGCTCGCCGGCCGAGCCGTAGGCCGCGGAGACCGCCGCGTCGGCGGCCGCGTCCAGGTCGGCGTCGGGCAGCACCAGCATGTGGTTCTTGGCGCCGCCCAGGGCCTGCACGCGCTTGCCGTTGGCCGAGGCGGTGGTGTGGATGTGGCGGGCGATCGGGGTCGAGCCGACGAAGGAGACGGCCGCGATGCCCGGGTGGGCCAGCAGCGCGTCGACGGCCACCTTGTCGCCGTGCACCACGTTCAGCACGCCGGCGGGCAGACCGGCTTCGGTCATCAGCTCGGCCAGCTTGTTGGCGGCCGACGGATCCTTCTCGCTCGGCTTGAGGATGAAGGTGTTTCCGCAGGCCACGGCCAGCGGGAACATCCACATCGGCACCATCGCCGGGAAGTTGAAGGGGGTGATGCCCGCGACGACGCCCAGCGGCTGGCGGATGGAGGAGACGTCCACGCGGTTCGACACGGACGTCGACAGCTCGCCCTTGAGGTGCGTGGTGATCCCGCAGGCCAGCTCGACGATCTCCAAGCCGCGGGCGACCTCGCCCAGCGCGTCCGAGTGGACCTTGCCGTGCTCGGCGGTGATCAGCTCGGCGATGGCGTCACGGTTGGCGTCCAGCAGGGCGCGGTAGGCGAACAGCACCTTGGTGCGGGCGGCCAGCGAGGACCGGCCCCAGGTCTGGAAGGCCTCCCGGGCGACCTGTACCGCCGCGTCGACCTCTTCGGCCGAGGCGAGCGCGACCTGCGTGGTGACCTCGCCGGTGGCCGGGTCGGTGACCGGGCCGTAGTTGCCCGACGCGCCCTCGACGGTCTTGCCACCGATCCAGTGGTTGACGGTCTTCATGTGCCTTGCTCCTTCACAGATGGCGACGTCGCTGCGCGGCTTGCCGGTCGTACTCTTCACGGGCCCGGGCCGCGGCCTTGCGGGTCGCGGTCTCGGCCACAGGAACATCCCACCACGCCTGTGCCGGGGGTGGGCCCGACACAGTGTCGGGCGTTCGGGTCTGTACGTAGACACATGTGGGACGAGTCGCCGAGCGGGCTTCGGCAAGAGCTTCCCGCAGGTCATGTGTGGTGCGGGCGCGGATCACGGCCATCCCGAGAGAGGCCGCGTTGGCCGCGAGGTCCACCGGAAGGGGGTCACCGGTGTACGAACCGTCCGGCGCCCGGAAGCGGTATCCGGTGGCGAAGCCCTCGCCGCCCACCGCCCCGGACAGGCACCCGATCGACGCGTACCCGTGGTTGTCGAGGACCACCACCTTGATCGGGACGCCCTCCTGGACGGCCGTGACCATCTCGGTCGGATTCATCAAGTATGTCCCGTCGCCGACCAGCGCCCACACCGGGCGGCCGGGAGCGGCCAGGGCCACCCCGATCGCAGCGGGGATCTCGTAGCCCATGCAGGAGTATCCGTACTCGACGTGGTACTGGTCGGCCGAACGGGCCCGCCACAGCTTGTGGAGGTCGCCGGGGAGGGATCCGGCCGCGTTGATCAGGATGTCGGTGCCGTCGACCAGCGCGTCGAGCAGCCCGAGCACCTGGGCCTGGGTGGGCGGAAGCGTCTCGTCGGCCGCGGACACGGCGTAGGCCCGGTCGACGCGTGCCTCCCAGCGGGCCTTGGCCCCCGTGTACTCCTGCTCGTAGGCGGGGTCCACCCGGTGGCCCTGGAGGCCCGCCACGAGCGAGCGCAGGCCGGCCCGGGCATCGGCGAGGAGCGGCAGGGCCGCCAGCTTGTGCGCGTCGAAGCCCGCGATGTTCAGATTCACGAAGCGGACACCGGGATTCTGGAACAGGGTGGCCGAGGCCGTCGTGAAGTCGGTGTACCGGGTGCCGACGCCCAGGACCAGGTCGGCGGTCCGTGCGAGGTCGTTGGCGGTGGCCGTGCCCGTGTGCCCGACACCGCCCACGTCGGCGGGATGGTCGAAGGGCAGCGAACCCTTGCCGGACTGGGTGGAGGCGACCGGGATGCCCGTCGCCTCGGCGAGTGTGCCCAGGGCGTGGTGGCCGGCGCTGTGGTGCACCCCGCCGCCGGCGACGATCAGCGGGCGCCGGGCGGCGCGGACCGCTGCGCAGGCGGCGCTCCATTCGTCCGGGTCCGGCTGGGGGGCACTGATGTGCCAGGTCCGGTCGGCGAAGAACTCCTCCGGCCAGTCGTACGCCTCCACCTGCACGTCCTGTGGCAGCGCGAGGGTGACGGCGCCGGTCTGCGCGGGGTCGGTGAGCACCCGCACGGCCTGGAGGGCGGCCGGGATCAGGGCCTCGGGGCGGGTGATCCGGTCGAAGTGACGGGATACGGGCCGCAGGGTGTCGTTGACCGAGACGTCGCCGGCGTACGGAACCTCCAGCTGTTGCAGCACCGGGTCTGCGGGCCGGGTGGCGAAGGTGTCCCCGGGGAGCAGGAGCACCGGGAGGTGGTTGATCGTGGCGAGGGCGGCGCCGGTGACGAGGTTGGTGGCGCCGGGCCCGATGGAGGTGGTGACGGCGTGCGCGGAGAGCCGGCCGCGCTGGCGGGCGTAGCCGACGGCGGCGTGCACCATGGCCTGCTCGTTACGGCCCTGGAGGAAGGGCATGTCCTGCGGCCCGGTCTCCAGCAGGGCCTGGCCGATGCCGGCCACGTTGCCGTGCCCGAAGATCCCCCAGGTCGCGGCGATCAGCCGGTGGCGCCGCCCGTCGCGCTCGGTGTACTGGCGGGCGAGGAAGCGTACGAGCGCCTGCGCGACGGTGAGCCTCACCGGTGGTCCTCCGCTCGGGGGAAGGGCAGCCGCGGGTCGATGTCCTGCCCGTCCCAGCTGCCGCGGATCCAGCCGTGGTCGGGGTGGTCCCGGATGAGCCACTCCCGGGTCTCCCCCGGACCGGCCATCACGTTCAGGTAGTACATGTCGTGCCCGGGGGCGGCGATGGACGGCCCATGCCAGCCGTCGGGGATCAGCACGGCGTCGCCGGTGCGCACCTCGGCGAGGATGTCGGTCTTCCCGGCGGGGGAGGGCGTGACGCGCTGGTATCCGAGCCCCGGGGTGTCCCCGTGCGGGGCGATCTCGAAGTAGTAGATCTCCTCCAGGCGGGACTCCTCGCCGGGGTGGTGCTCGTCGTGCTTGTGGGGCGGGTACGAGGACCAGTTGCCGCCGGGGGTGAGCACCTCGACGGCGATCAGCCGGTCGCAGTCGAAGCCGTCCGGGCCGGCGGCCGCGAAGTTGTTGACCTGCCGCGAGCACTGGCCCGCGCCCCGCAGCTCGACGGCCACGTCCACTGCCGGCCCGTACCGCGCGGGCAGCCGCCGCTCGCACCGCGCCCCGACGAGGGCGAACCGCCCGCCGCGGGCCGAGCGGACCTCCGCGTGCCCGTCCCGGGGCAGGTACGCGAAGTCACTGGGCCCGTCGAACACCCCCCGACGCCCCCGCAGTTCAAACACGTGCGGTCCGCTGCTGGGGGCGGCGCCCCCTTCCTTCAGCCCCGCCGGCGTTTGAGGCGCGGGGCCCGGGGCGGCGCCCCCTTCTTTCAGCCCCGCCGGCGTTTGAGGCGCGGGGCCCGGGGCGGCGCCCCGGCAGCGGACCTCGCACCCGCCCGACAACGGGAGCACGATCCACTCCGACTCCCCGCACTCGTGCGCGTACACCTCCCCCGGCCCGAGGTCGAGGACCACCAGCCTCGTCCACGACATCCCCCACTCAGACACCACCGGCACGCCCGACCACCTCCTCCACCTCGTGAGAGAACGGCATCGCACTCGAACACGCCAGCCGCGAAGCGACGATGGCCCCGGCCGCGTTCGCGAACCGCATCACCCGGTCCGGCGGCCACCCCGCCAACAGCCCGTGGCACAGCGCACCCCCGAACGCGTCCCCCGCCCCGAGCCCGTTCACCACCCGGACGGGAACCGGCGGGACCTCCGCCACCGTCCCGTCACGGTGGACCGCCAGCACGCCCTCCGGCCCCCGTTTGACCACCGCCAGTTCCACTCCCGCGGCGAGCAGCGCCCGCGCCGCCGCATACGGCTCCGATTCGCCCGTCGCGATCTCGCACTCCTCCGTGTTCCCGACTGCCACCGTGGCCCATTCCAGAGCCCGTGCGTAGTACGGCCCGGGTTTCTCCCGCCACAGCATCGGCCGCCAGTCCAGGTCGAACACCGTCGTCCCCGACCGTCCTCGCGCCTCCAGCGCCGCCAGCGTCGCCGCCCGTGAGGGCTCCTCGCTCAGGCCCGTCCCCGTCATCCAGAACACGCGGGCCGCCCGTACCGCCTCCAGGTCCACTTCGTCCGGCGCGATCTCCAGGTCCGGTGCTTTCGGCAGCCGGTAGAAGTACAGCGGGAACCGGTCCGGCGGAAAGATCTCGCAGAAGGTGACGGGCGTGGGGAGGCCGGCGACCTCGGTCGCCCACCGGTCGTCCACGCCGAACCCCCGCAGCTCGGAGCGGAGATACGCGCCGAAGGGGTCCGCGCCGGTACGGGTGATCAGCGCCACCCGGCGCCCCAGCCGGGCCGCGGCGACGGCCACGTTCGCCGGGGAGCCGCCCAGGAACTTGCCGAAGGTCTCGACCTCGGCCAGTGGTACGCCGGTCGTCAGCGGGTAGAGATCCACCCCGATCCGGCCCATCGTGATCAGGTCGAACGCGAACGGATCGCCGGTGCCGGTCACAGTCAGTCCTCCCACTCGTCTCCCACCCTAAGGTGGCCGCTATGACGTCCTCCCCGCCCGCGTTGACCCGTATCCGCATCGGTTCGGCTCCGGACTCCTGGGGTGTCTGGTTTCCCGACGATCCCGGCCAGACCCCCTGGGAGCGCTTCCTCGACGAGGTGGCCGACGCCGGGTACGAGTGGATCGAACTCGGCCCCTACGGCTACCTGCCCACCGATCCCGCCCGGCTCGCCGAGGAGACGGCCAAGCGCGGACTGCGGGTCTCGGCGGGAACCGTGTTCACCGGACTCCATCACGGGCCCGCCGTGTGGGAGGACACCTGGGAGCACGTGTCGCGGATCGCCGCGCTCACGCAGGCCATGGGTGCGGCCCATCTCGTCGTCATCCCCTCCTTCTGGCGGGACGACAAGACGGGCGCGGTGCTGGAGGACCGCGCCCTCACCGCCGCCCAATGGCGTCAACTGACCTCACAGACCGAGCGCCTGGGCCGCGAGGTCCAGGACCGGTACGGGCTGCGGATCGTCGTCCACCCGCATGCCGACACCCACATCGACACCCCTTCGAACGTGGCGCGCTTCCTGGACGCCACCGACCCCGGCCTCGTCTCCCTGTGTCTGGACACCGGCCACTACGCGTACTGCGGCGGTGACAGCGTCCAGGCCGTCGAGACCTTCGCCGAGCGGATCGGCTATCTCCACCTCAAGCAGGTGGACCCGCGGATCCTGGCCGAAGTCGTCGCGGAGGGGCTGCCCTTCGGGCCGGCCGTGGGCCGCGGGGTGATGTGCGAACCGCCGTCGGGGGTGCCCGCGCTGGAACCCGTACTGGCGGCGGCCCAGCGTCTGGGCGTGGACCTGTTCGCCATCGTGGAGCAGGACATGTATCCCTGTCCGCCCGACCGGCCGCTGCCGATCGCCCGGCGTACCCGCGCCTACCTGCGCTCCTGCGGCGCACGCTGACTCTCCGGAGGAACACGACATGACCAGCACGCTCGGCATCGCCGTCATCGGCACCGGGAAGATGGGTTCGGACCACGTGCGCCGGATCGGGCGGACCGTCGGCGGCGCCCGGGTGGTGGCCGTGGCGGATCCGGACGGGGACCGGGTCAAGGAGGTCGCGGGCGCCCTGGACGGCGCGGCCGCGTACACCGACCCGGCGGCGGCGATAGCCGCGCCCGGCGTTCAGGCCGTACTGATCGCCTCCCCCGGGCCCGCGCACGAGGAGGCGATCCTGCACGCCCTGGAGCGGGAGCTGCCGGTGCTGTGCGAGAAGCCGCTGACGCCGGACGCGGCGGGGGCCCTGCGCGTCATGGAGGCCGAACTGCGGCTGGGGCGGCGCCTGGTGCAGGTGGGCTTCATGCGGCGGTACGACGCCGAGTACGAGCGGCTGAAGGAGCTGCTGGACGCGGGCGGGATCGGGCGGCCGCTCTTCCTGCACTGCCGGCACCGCAACGCCGCCTCGCCGTCCTTCTTCACCAGCGACATGCTGATCAGCGACTCCGTGGTGCACGAGGTGGACGCGGCCCGCTGGCTGCTGGGGCAGGAGATCACGGC
Source organism: Streptomyces sp. NPDC054849 (assembly GCF_053610945.1). NCBI lineage: Bacteria > Bacillati > Actinomycetota > Actinomycetes > Kitasatosporales > Streptomycetaceae > Streptomyces > Streptomyces sp. NPDC054849. The sequence goes on along the minus strand of NZ_JBSGZI010000019.1, from coordinate 56,063 downwards.
CGTCAGTGTGCTCTCCCCCCGGCCCACGGCGGCCGCTCCGGAGGGGCTGAGCGATCCCCGGCTGGTGCTGCTGGAGACCTCCGGCGGAGCCGTCGTCGATGTGGAGATCTTCGTCAACTGCGGTTTCGGCTACCAGGTGCAGTGCGAGGCGGTCGGCGAGTCGGGCAGTGCCCGTATCGGCGACGGCCACGCGATGGTGGTGCAGTCGGCGGGCCGGTGGGGCGGTGAGATCGCGCAGGACTTCACGGTGCGCTTCGCCGACGCCTACGACCGCCAGCTGCGCCGCTGGGTGGCCGCGGCCGTGCGCGGCCGGGTGGCCGGGCCCGACGCGTGGGACGGCTACGCGGCGGCAGCCGTCTCCGAGGCGGGCCTCGCGGCCGCGCGCAGCGGCGTACGGACGATGGTGGAGCTGACGGAACGGCCGGACTTGTACCGCTGACGCCTCTGTGCCGCATCTGTCACAGGGGTCCCCCTTGTGTCACACATATCCGCATGACGCGGGTTTTCCGTCACAGCCGGTCGACAGCCCCTCACGTGCGCTCACCCGGCGTCGTTCCCCCGGCACAACCCGAGTGATCGTCGTGTCCACGCGCCGGATCCCCCGACGGCCTCCCGGCCGGCCCCGCGGCGTGGACCAGGAGGTGTCCCGCATGAGCGACCGACAGCTGTGGTCGTACAAGGAGATCGCTGCCCACATCCGGGTCCAGCCGGACACCGTGCGCTCGTACCGCAAGCACGGGCTCCTCCCCCCTCCCGACCACGTGGAGGGCGGCAAGCCCTACTGGTACGCCGAAACCGTGCGGGCCTGGGTGGCCCGCCGGCCCGGCAATCGGGGCCGCCGCGAGGACTGACCCACCGACCGGCCGACCGACCGGCCGAGCGAAGGAGTCCGGGAGGAGCGGGGTCCCCCGGCCCCCTTCACGGCGAAAGAGTGGGAGGCGGTACTCGCATTTATACCCCCCAGGGGTATAGTCTCGAAGTGTCGGGAGGACGGTGGAGCCATCGGCCGCCTCCCGGCGACCGGACACACCCCTGAAGAGGAGAACGACATGACCGCCGAGACGGACACCCAGACCACCACCGTCTACCGGGTGACCGGCATGACCTGCGGGCACTGCGAGGGCGCGGTGACCAACGAGATCTCCGCCCTGCCGGGCGTCGCCTCGGTCAAGGCCGTCGCCGCCACCGGCGAGGTCACCGTGGTCTCCGCCACCCCGCTCGCCGACGAGGACGTCCGCGCCGCCGTGGACGAGGCCGGCTACGAGTTCGCCGGACAGGTCTGAGCGGCCCTAGCCGCCCCCTCCTTCGGCACCTCCTTCGCCACCTCTCTCCTTCGGCAGCACCCCGCGGCACCCCGCGGTATCCCGCCGGGCCGTACCGGCCAGCTCATACTGGTTCCGTACGGCCCGGCCCTCCCCCTGGAGCCGGAACATGACCAGCACAGTGCACGACGGACCGATAACGGCGGTCGAACTCTCGATCGGCGGGATGACCTGCGCCTCCTGCGCGGCCCGCATCGAGAAGAAGCTCAACCGGATGGACGGCGTCGAGGCCACGGTGAACTACGCCACCGAGAAGGCCCACGTCTCCTACACCGGTGACGTCCGGGTCGCGGACCTGATCGCGACCGTCGTCAAGACCGGCTACACCGCCGAGGAGCCCCCGCCGCCCGCCCCGGAGCCCGTCGAGGAGACCCGGACCGAGGCCCCCGACCCGGTGCCGGCCGCACTGCGGCAGCGGCTGCTGGTCTCCGTGGCGCTCGCCCTGCCCGTCGTCCTGCTCTCGATGGTCCCCGCCCTGCAGTTCGACAACTGGCAGTGGCTCTCGCTGACCCTCGCCGCCCCCGTCGTCGTCTGGGGCGGCCTCCCCTTCCACAAGGCCGCCTGGACCAACGCCCGGCACGGCGCCGCCACCATGGACACCCTCGTCTCGGTCGGCACGCTGGCCGCCTTCACCTGGTCGCTGTGGGCCCTGTTCTTCGGCCACGCGGGCATGCCCGGCATGCGGCACGGCTTCGACCTCTTCACCGTTCAGGGGGGCGCCGTCTCGCGCACGGACGGCTCCTCCGCCCTCTACCTGGAGGTCGCGGCGGGCGTCGTCTCGTTCATCCTGCTCGGCCGCTACCTGGAGGCCCGCTCCAAGCGGAAGGCGGGCGCGGCCCTCAGGGCCCTGATGGAACTGGGCGCGCGGGACGTGGTCGTGCTGCGCGCGGGCCGGGAGGCCCGAATCCCGGTGAGCGCGCTCGCGGTCGGCGACCGGTTCGTCGTCCGCCCCGGTGAGAAGATCGCCACCGACGGCACGGTCGTCGAGGGCAGCTCCGCCGTGGACGCCTCCATGCTGACCGGCGAGTCCGTCCCGGTCGAGGTGTCCGTCGGCGACTCCGTCACCGGCGCCACCGTCAACGCGTCCGGACGCCTGGTCGTCGAGGCCACCCGGATCGGCGCCGACACCCAGCTCGCCCGGATGGCCCGGTTGGTGGAGGACGCCCAGAACGGAAAGGCAGAGGTGCAGCGCCTCGCCGACCGGATCTCGGGGATCTTCGTGCCCGTGGTGCTGGTGCTGGCACTCGGGACCTGGATCAGCTGGCTGCTGATCACCGACGACGCCACCGCCGCCTTCACCGCCGCCGTGGCCGTCCTGATCATCGCCTGCCCGTGCGCCCTGGGTCTGGCCACGCCGACCGCACTGATGGTCGGCACCGGGCGGGGCGCGCAGCTCGGCATCCTGATCAAGGGCCCCGAGGTACTGGAGTCCACCCGCCGCGTGGACACCGTCGTCCTGGACAAGACCGGCACGGTCACCACCGGCCGGATGACGCTCGCCGGCGTGGTCACCGCCGAGGGCGTCGAGGAGCGCGAACTGCTGCGCCTGGCCGGCTCCCTGGAGCATGCCTCGGAGCACCCGATCGCCCGGGCCGTCGCCACCGCGGCGGCCGAACGGGCCGGCGCCCTGCCGGTCCCGGAGGGCTTCGAGAACGTCGCCGGGCTCGGTGTCCAGGGCGTGGTCGACGGACACGCCGTGCTGGTCGGCCGCGAACAGCTGCTGGCGGACTGGTCCATCACCCTGCCGGCCGGGCTCGCCGAGGCCAAGAAGGCCGCCGAGGGCGCGGGCGGCACCGCCGTCCTGGTGGCCTGGGACGGCGCGGCGCGCGGCGTGCTGACCGTGGCCGACGCGGTCAAGGAGACCAGCGCCGAGGCGGTGGCCCGGCTGCGGGCGCTCGGCCTCACCCCGGTCCTGCTGACCGGCGACAACCGGGCCGTCGCCGAGACGGTCGCCCGCGAGGTGGGCATCGACGAGGTGATCGCCGAGGTGCTCCCGCAGGAGAAGGTGGACGTCGTACGCCGCCTGCAGGCTCAGGGCCGTACGGTCGCCATGGTCGGCGACGGGGTCAACGACGCGGCCGCGCTGGCCCAGGCGGACCTCGGTCTGGCCATGGGCACCGGTACCGACGCGGCCATCGAGGCGGGTGACCTGACCCTCGTACGGGGTGACCTGCGGGTGGCGGCGGACGCGATCCGCCTCTCCCGCCGGACCCTGGCCACCATCAAGGGCAACCTGTTCTGGGCCTTCGGCTACAACGTGGCGGCCCTGCCCCTGGCGGCCGCCGGCCTGCTCAATCCGATGATCGCGGGGGCGGCGATGGCCTTCTCCTCGGTCTTCGTGGTGACCAACAGCCTGCGGTTGCGCTCCTTCCGCTAGGGGATCGCCTTCGCATCGTGCCCACACTTCCTTCACGGGAGACGCAGATCACAGTGACCACAACGTAACCATCCGGGGTCGTCATGGGTCTAATGGGGCGATGCCAGGAACGTCTTGGGGGACGTTCCACGGAAACCCTGGGGGATTTCCGTGGTGTCCGAAGGCCGGGACGCGTGCCCGCGGGAGGCTTTGAGCGGCACTCCCGAGCTGAACGGGTCCCGGCACACCGACGCCTCGACTCGGGTCCCGTGGGGGGAATCCGTTTCGGGGAAAAGGGAAGCGCCCCGACCGTCGACCCGTGGGGGGATCGACGGCGGGGCGCTTCTCGCATGCCTGGGGTGATACCGCTCCACGCGGCCGCACGCCGCGCGGTTGAGAGCCTCGGGTCAGCGGGCCTCGACCGGAACGAAGTCGCGCAGGACCTCGCCGGTGTAGATCTGGCGCGGACGGCCGATGCGGGATCCCGGCTCCTTGATCATCTCGTGCCACTGGGCGATCCAGCCGGGAAGCCGGCCGAGCGCGAAGAGCACGGTGAACATCTCGGTCGGGAAGCCCATGGCCCGGTAGATCAGACCGGTGTAGAAGTCCACGTTCGGGTAGAGGTTGCGCTCGACGAAGTACTCGTCGGCCAGCGCGTGCTCTTCCAGCTTGAGGGCGATGTCCAGCAGCTCGTCGCTCTTGCCGAGCGCCGAGAGGACGTCGTGGGCCGCCGCCTTGATGATCTTCGCCCGGGGGTCGAAGCTCTTGTAGACGCGGTGCCCGAAGCCCATGAGGCGGACGCCGTCTTCCTTGTTCTTCACCTTGCGGATGAAGGCGTCGACGTCGCCGCCGTCGTTCTTGATGCCTTCCAGCATCTCCAGAACCGACTGGTTGGCGCCACCGTGCAGCGGACCCCACAGGGCCGAGATGCCGGCGGAGATCGAGGCGAACATGTTCGCCTGCGAGGAGCCGACCAGACGCACGGTGGAGGTGGAGCAGTTCTGCTCGTGGTCCGCGTGCAGGATCAGCAGCTTGTCGAGCGCCGAGACCACGACCGGGTCCAGGTCGTACTCCTGGGCGGGCACGGAGAAGGTCATGCGCAGGAAGTTCTCGACGTAGCCGAGGTCGTTGCGCGGGTAGACCACCGGGTGGCCGACCGACTTCTTGTACGCGTAGGCCGCGATCGTCGGGAGCTTGGCCAGCAGCCGGATCGTCGAGAGGTTGCGCTGCGTCTCGTCGAACGGGTTGTGGCTGTCCTGGTAGAACGTCGACAGCGCGCTGACCACGGAGGACAGCATCGCCATCGGGTGCGCGTCACGCGGGAAGCCGTCGTAGAAGCGCTTCACGTCCTCGTGCAGCAGCGTGTGCTGGGTGATGTCGTTGCGGAACGACGCGAGCTGGTCGACGGTCGGCAGCTCGCCGTTGATCAGCAGGTACGCGACCTCGATGAAGGTCGAGCGCTCGGCCAGCTGCTCGATCGGGTAGCCGCGGTAGCGCAGGATGCCCTGCTCACCGTCGAGGTAGGTAATCGCGGACTTGTAGGCGGCGGTGTTGCCGTAGCCACTGTCCAAGGTGACGAGCCCGGTCTGGGCCCGCAGCTTCGAGATGTCGAAGCCCTGGTCACCGACGGTGCTCTCGACCACCGGGTAGGTGTATTCACCGTCCGCGTACCGGAGTACTACAGAGTTGTCGCTCACGTCATCCCTCACCGACGTAGTGCCTCTTCTTCGAGGTGCCCTGACTGCCTCTACCTTCCCCCATTTGGCGCAGGAGAGTGCACTCGGGGTCGGCCTTTGGCGCTCTTGACGGCACTGAGTGCCGTCAACCTGTTCATCCTGCCCCTCCGCGCCCGTTGCCGTAACCCCAAATGATCGATCATCTAGGTGATGTTTCCCACCGGTATCCGGCCGGACAGCCGCGCGGCGACCGCCGTGTACCTTCTGCCTGCGGAAACGGTACGCACCGCCTGACCGAGGGCCTTGCGGGACCCGACGAGGACGACCAGTTTCTTCGCCCGGGTCACCGCCGTGTAGAGCAAGTTGCGCTGGAGCATCATCCAAGCTCCGGTGGTGACCGGGATCACCACCGCCGGATATTCACTCCCCTGCGAACGGTGAATGGTGACGGCGTACGCGTGGGCCAGCTCGTCGAGCTCCGCGAACTCGTAGCCGATCTCCTCGTCCTCCTCCGTGCGCACCGTCAGGCGCTGTTCGTCCAGGTCCAGGCCGGTGACGACGCCGACGGTGCCGTTGAAGACACCGTTCGCCCCCTTGTCGTAGTTGTTTCGGATCTGGGTCACCTTGTCGCCCACCCGGAAGACCCGGCCGCCGAACCGCTTCTCCGGCAGGTCCGGCCGGGCCGGCGTCATGGCCTGCTGGAGCAGCCCGTTGAGATTCCCCGCGCCGGCCAGACCGCGGTGCATCGGGGCGAGGACCTGGACGTCCCGCCGCGGGTCGAGCCCGAATCTGGCCGGGATCCTCCGGGCCGCCACGTCCACGGCCAGCACCCCGGCCGCCTCGGTGTCCTCCTCGGGGAAGAGGAAGAAGTCGGGCAGACCGTCCGTGATCGGCGGCAGGCCGGTGTTGATCCGGTGGGCGTTGGTGACCACGCCGGACTGCTGGGCCTGCCGGAAGATCCGGGTGAGGCGGACCGCGGGCACCGGGCCGCCCTCGGCCAGCAGGTCCCGCAGCACCTCCCCGGCGCCCACCGAGGGCAGCTGGTCCACGTCGCCGACGAGCAGCAGGTGCGCTCCGGGCGCCACGGCCTTGACCAGCTTGTTGGCCAGCAGCAGGTCCAGCATCGAGGCCTCGTCGACCACGACCAGGTCGGCGTCCAGCGGCCGCTCCCGGTCGTACGCCGCGTCCCCGCCCGGTTTGAGTTCCAGGAGCCGGTGCACCGTGGAGGCCTCGGCCCCGGTGAGCTCGGACAGCCGCTTCGCCGCCCGGCCGGTGGGCGCGGCCAGCACCACCTTGGCCTTCTTGGCCCGGGCCAGCTCGACGATCGACCGCACGGTGAAGGACTTGCCGCAGCCCGGACCGCCCGTGAGGACGGCGACCCGGCGGGTCAGCGCCAGCTTGACCGCGTCCCGCTGCTCGGGGGCGAGCGTGGCCCCCGTCCGCCCGGCGAGCCAACCCAGGGCCCGGTCCCAGTCCACGTCCTGGAAGCCCGGCATCCGGTCGTCCTCCGCGTGCAGGAGCCGGCGCACCTGCCCCACCAGCGACAGCTCGGCCCGGTGGAACGGCACCAGGTACACGGCGGTCAGCGGGTCCGGCCCGCCCTGCGGATCCGGCACGGATTCCCGGACGACCCCTTCGGGGTCGGCGGCGAGCTCGGCCAGGCACTCGATCACCAGCCCGGTGTCCACCTGGAGCAGCTTGACCCCGTCGGCGATGAGCTTCTCCTCGGGCAGGAAGCAGTGGCCCTGGTCGGTGGACTGGGACAGGGCGTACTGCAGGCCGGCCTTGACCCGCTCGGGGCTGTCGTGCGGGATGCCGACGGCCTGGGCGATGCGGTCGGCGGTGAGGAAGCCGATGCCCCACACGTCGGCGGCGAGCCGGTAGGGCTGGTTCTTGACCACGGAGATGGAGGCGTCGGCGTACTTCTTGTAGATGCGCACCGCGATGGAGGTGGAGACGCCCACACCCTGAAGGAAGACCATGACCTCCTTGATGGCCTTCTGCTCCTCCCAGGCGGCGCCGATCAGCTTCGTCCGCTTCGGGCCGAGCCCGGGCACCTCGATGAGCCGCTTCGGCTCCCCCTCGATGACGTCGAGGGTGTCGGTGCCGAAGTGGTCGACGATCCGCTCGGCGATCCTCGGCCCGATGCCCTTGATCAGGCCGGAGCCGAGGTAGCGGCGGATGCCCTGGATGGTCGCCGGGAGCACGGTCCGGTAGTTCTCCACGGTGAACTGCTTGCCGTACTGCGGGTGGGAGCCCCAGCGGCCCTCCAGCCGCAGCGATTCGCCCGGCTGCGCGCCCAGCAGCGAGCCGACCACGGTGAGCAGGTCACCGCCGCCGCGGCCGGTGTCGACGCGGGCGACCGTGTACCCGCTCTCCTCATTGGCGTAGGTGATGCGTTCGAGCACGCCCTCGACCACCGCCAGTTGCACCGCCCGTGCCACGTCCGTTGCCATGACCCGAAGCTACCGGGCGGCGCCGACAGTGCGTCAGGCCTGTGGACGACGCAAAGGGGGTCCCGCCTCGCGGCCGGACCCCCTCACGGTTACCCCTCCCGTGTCGGACTTCCCGATCCCCCCAGATCCCTCCCCGGAAGTGCCGACGCACCATACGACCCGCGATTGCCCCAGAGGGTTGCACGCGGATCCACAGCTTTGCCTTTCCGTTACCCAACGCCTACGGAAGGTGTCGGTGAATCAGCACAGATCTGGCGTTCCGGGCACGAGCGAAGCCTCGTGGCATGCCCGGCGGCGAAATGACGGCAGGGGGCGCCGGCCGACATGGGCAAGCCCATGGCCAACGCCGTGTGGAGGACGGAGTAGCCCGTTCGGCGGCTCTCGGCCATAGAGTTGGCCCATGGCTGAGAGCGTGCGGCTGCGGGACCCGGAGCCGGGGGACCTGGGATGGATCGTGCAGCGCCACGGCGCGCTGTACGCCGCCGAGTACGGCTGGAACAGCGACTTCGAGGGCCTGGTCGCCCGGATCGTCGCGGACTTCGCCCAGGACCACGACCCCTACCTGGAACGGGTGTGGATCGCGGAACTGGACGGCCGCCCGGTCGGCTCGGTGATGTGCGTACGGGAGGACGGCGCCCCCGGCACCGCCCGGCTGCGCCTGCTCCTGGTCGACCCCGAGGGGCGCGGGCGCGGTGTCGGCGCCCTGCTGGTCGGCACGGTCGTGGCCTTCGCCCGCTCGGTCGGCTACCGCGAGCTGGTGCTGTGGACCAACGACGTGCTGACCGACGCCCGCAAGCTCTACGAGCGGGCCGGGTTCACCCTGATCGCGCAGCGCCCGCACCGCTCGTACGGAGTGAGCCTGACGGGGCAGGACTGGCGCCTTCCGCTCCAGGAGGGCCGGCCGGGCTGAGCGCGGGCCGCGAGGGCGCCGTCGAGGTCAGCGCGACGCCGCCGACGAGGAGGGCGGCCGCCAGCCAGCGCAGCCCGGAGACGGACTCCCCCAGGACCAGAGCCGCGGATGACATCCCGAAGACCGGGACCAGCAGCGAGAACGGCGCCACCGAGGAGGCCGGGTAGCGGCGCAGCAGGTACCCCCAGGCCCCGAAGCCGAACACGGTCGAGATCCACGCCACGTAGCCGATGACGGCCGCACCGGACCAGTCCAGGGCCCCCAGCGCGGCGAGGTCCCGCTCGGGGCCCTCCAGCAGCAGCGAGAGCGCGAACAGCGGCAGCACCGGGACCGTGCACACCCAGACCATGAAGTTCAGAGCGTCGGGCGGGGAGGCCTTGCGGGTCAGGACGTTGGAGACGCCCCAGCAGGCGGCGGCCGCCACGACCAGGGTGAAGCCGAGCAGCGGCCCGGAGGTTCCCCCGTCCACGGCCGCGACCGTGATCCCGGCCAGGGCCACTCCCATGCCGAGGACGCGCACCCGGCCCGGCCGCTCGCGCAGGACGACCGCGGCGAAGACGGCGGTGAAGACGGCCTGGACCTGCAGGACGAGGGAGGACAGCCCGGCGGGCATCCCGGCGTCCATCCCGGTGAAGAGCAGCCCGAACTTGGCGATGCCGAGGGCCACGCCGACCCCGAGGATCCACTTCCAGGCGACCTTGGGCGGCCCGACGAAGAACACGGCGGGCAGGGCGGCGACGAGGAAGCGCAGGGCGGACAGGAGCAGCGGCGGGAAGTGGTCGAGTCCGATCTCGATGACCACGAAGTTGAAGCCCCAGACGGCGGCGACGAGCACGGCGAGTGCGGTGTGGAGGGGACGCATGATCCGAGCATCGACTCCCGGACCCTGTAGCACCAGCACGGATCGCTTCCGGGCTGAATGAAGCGTTGCTTACGAATACGTGCGGTGCCACGATGGAGGCATGCTCGATCTCTCCCGGCTGCGCGCCCTGCACGCCGTTTCCGTCCACGGCTCGGTCGCGGGCGCGGCGGCCGCCCTCGGCTACACCCCCTCCGCGGTCTCGCAGCAGATCTCCAAGCTGGAGCGGGAGACCCGCACCACCCTGCTGGAGCGCCGTGGACGCGGGGTCGCGCTCACCGAGGAGGCCCGGCACCTGGCCGCTACGGCGCAGGAGTTGCTGGCGATCGTGGAGCGCGCGGAGACCACCCTGGAGGAGCGGCGCGGGCAGCCGAGCGGGCTGCTGACGGTGGCCGCGTTCGCCTCGGCGGCGCGCGGGCTGCTGCCGGGGGTGCTGGCCGACCTGGCTCGCCGGCATCCGTCGCTGGACGTCCGCCTCACGGAGGTGGACCCCCACCTGTCCGTGGACCTGGTGGCCCGCGGCGTCACCGATCTGGCGGTGGCCCACGACTGGGACATCGCCCCGCTGCCCGCGCCCGAGGGGATCGAGCAGGCGGTGATCGGGGACGACCTCTGCGATCTGGTGGTGCCGGCCGGTCACCCCTTCACCGGGCGGCGGGTCGTCCACCGCAGCGATCTCGGCGGCGAGCGCTGGGTCTGCCAGCCGCCCGGCCGCGTCTGCCACGACTGGCTCGTACGGACCCTGCGCACCGCCGGTTGCGAGCCCGACATCGCACACGTCGCGGAGGAGAACCACACCATCGTCGCCCTGGTCGCGGCCGGACTCGGGGTGGCCGTCGTCCCCCGCCTGGGCACCGGCGCGCTGCCCGCGGGGGCGGTCGCCGTACCGCTGGAGCCGGGCCCGGTACGCCGGCTGTACGCCCTGTGGCGCACAGGCGCGGCCCGCCGCCCCGCGATCACCGAGGCCGTACGAACCCTGCAGGAGCACTGGGCGGCCGGGTAGGACACCCGCTACCGCCCGTTCCGACGGGGACGGGAGGGTGCCGGGGCGATCCCCGCAGGGCGCCGAACGCACTACCGCCCCGGTGACCCCTGCAGCCCGTTCCGACGGGGACGGGAGGGTGCCGGGGCGATCCCCGCAGGGCGCCGAACGCACTACCGCCCAGCTCTCCGACCCCCCGCCACGTTCGGTGCCCGAGGAGACGCCCCGGCGCCCGCCCGGCCCGCCGAAACCGACCCGACCCACCCCGGGCGCGAAACGGGGGTACTTGGCCAACACACCCCGACACAGCCGACCCGCCCGGAGGGCAACCGGTAGGGTCCGGCGCGTGCCGAACCACGCCTCCCGCCGTACCCTGCTCGCCGCGGCCGCCCTGGCCGCCGCCACGGCCGCGGGGGCCGCTTCCGCCGCGGGGGGCGACGACCCCGCCCCCGACGACGCGCGGCCCACCGGCGAAGATTGGGGCCGCCGTCCCGACCGGGCGCGGCTGCTCCGCCTCGTGGACCGGATGAGCCTCGCCGAGAAGGTCGGGCAGCTCTTCGTCTCGCGGGCGTACGGGCATTCGGCGACCGACCCCGACCCGGTGGACGCCGAGAAGAACCAGGAGCTGTTCGGGGTGCGCACCGCCGCCGAGCTGGTCTCCCGCTACCACCTCGGCGGGATCGTCTACTTCGCCTGGGCCCACAACACCCGTACCCCGCACCAGATCGCAGCCCTCTCGGCCGGCCTCCAGCAGGCCGCCCTCACCACCGGCGCCCGGATCCCGCTGCTGCTCTCCACCGATCAGGAGCACGGCGCCGTCGCCCGGATCGGCCGGCCCGCGACCCTGCTCCCGGGGGCGATGGCGCTCGGCGCGGCCGGTTCCACGGCCGCGGCCCGGCGGGCCGCCCGCATCGCGGGCGCCGAACTGGCCGCCATGGGCATCCGGCAGGACTACGCGCCGGTGGCCGACGTCAACGTCAACCCGGCCAATCCCGTCATCGGCGTACGGTCCTTCGGCGCGGACCCGCAGGCCGTGGCGGCCCTGGTCGCCGCGCAGGTCCGCGGCTACCAGGGCGCCGGGGTGGCCGCCACCGCCAAGCACTTCCCGGGCCACGGGGACACCGAGACCGACAGCCATGTCGGCCTCCCGGTGATGCGGCACACCCGCGCCGCGTGGGAGGAGCTGGACGAGCCGCCGTTCCGGGCCGCGGTGGAGGCGGGCGTGGACGCCGTCATGACGGCGCACATCGTTTTCCCCGCCCTCGATCCCTCGGGGGACCCGGCGACCCTCTCCCGGCCGATCGTCACCGGCCTCCTGCGCGAACGCCTGGGCTTCCGGGGGGTGGTGGTCACCGACGCCCTGGACATGGCCGGAGTCCGCCAGAAGTACGGGGACGACCGGGTCCCCGTACTGGCCCTCCTGGCGGGCTGCGACCAGCTGCTGAACCCCCCGGACCTGGGACTCGCGCATCGCAGCGTGCTGGCGGCCGTCGAGGCGGGCGAGTTGACGGAGGCCCGCGTCGAGGAGTCGGTGCTGCGGATCCTGGAGCTGAAGGCCCGGCGGGGCCTGTCCGCCGAGGGTTCCGCCACGGGCGCGCAGGTGGACGCCACCGTCGGCATCCGGGAGCACCTCGACGCCGCCGACGCGATCGCGGCCGCCACGACGACGCTGCTGGCCGATCCCCGCGGGCTGGTGCCGATCGATGCGACGGCCGGGCCACGGCTGCTGGTCACCGGGACGGACCCGGTCTCCCCCACGGGTACCACGGGACCCCCTACGGCCGTACTGGCCCGGGAGCTCACCGCCCTCGGCTGCCGGGCCACCGCGGTCCCGCCCGCCCGTGCCGTGGCCGCCGCGGCCGGTCACGCGGCGGTGCTGGTGTGCACGTACAACGTCCCGGAGGGGGAGAGCCCGCAGCGCACGCTGGTGGCGGACCTGATCGCGACCGGCGTCCCGGTGATCGTGCTGGCGGTCCGCAACCCGTACGACCCGGCCCGGCTGCCGGCCTGCGCGGCGGAGCTGGCGACGTACTCCTGGACGGATGTCGAGATGCGGGCGGCGGCCCGGGTGCTCACCGGGGCGCTGCGGCCCGCCGGCCGCCTTCCCGTCCCGGTCCCGGGCCGCTACCCGCTGGGCCACGGGCTGACCTAGGGCGGGTCAGTGGGTGACCTGCCACACGACGCCTGCGACGACGACCGCGCCCGCCGCCGCCACCGCCGCCGGGCGGGAGCGGCGCAGGGTGTACCCGACCAGAGCGGCCGTCAGCAGTACCGCGACCGTCCCGACCGCCCCCTTCAGCGGACCATCCCCGTATCCGTACTCGCCGAAGTGCCGTGCCAGCCAGGCGAGCCAAGCGATCCTCATGTGCGTCCCCCATTTCGTGATCTTGTGGATCGTAATCGGGGGTGCGGCGCGCAGGGGCGGGATCCGGCCTGCTCTGCGGCTCGGGACATGGCTGAGGGCGTGTCCGCACGGTGTGCGGACACGCCCCGGGCCGGCTGCCGGTTGCCGGCTACGGCCGCAGCTGCGGCTCGCGCTCCGGCTCGTGCCGGTCGAGCTGCGCGTCCGGCGCCGCCAGCGGCGCCGCCCGTCCCGCGTCGGCCGCCGCGGCGGCCGGGGCCACCCCGGCCCACTGCAGGATCTTCGCGGTGGCGAGGGACTTCTCGCCGTCCAGGAGCTTGGCGACGTTCGCCCCGTGGTTGGCGCCCGGCGCGGTCATCACGTAGCTGTCGCGCACCCCGTACCCGAGGCGGAACGGTTCAGCACCCCACGGGTCGTTCTGCCCGTACACGAACAGCATCTGGTGGGCGTTGTCGCGCACCCACCGGTCCACGTCCGCCATGGCCCCCGGCTGGAAGGTCATGGGGATGTCACGGGGCACGAAGTTGCGCGGCGGCTGGTAGCCGTAGCGGCTCAGGTTGCCCAGGTGCGGCTGCTTGATGTCCGGGGAGCCGAGCTGCGTACCCGCCTGGTAGTAGTAGGGCGTGTACGTCTGCAGACCCTGGTCGGCGTAGGCCGAGAAGCCGGAGATCGCGTCGATCGTGTCCCATATCTCCTGGTCGGTGGCGGTGGCCGCCGTCGGGATCGAGGCGCAGTCGGCGAGCAGGCTGTACTGCCAGAAGGCCCACACGTAGTCGAGCACGACCGCCTCGTAGGCCTTGTCGAGATTGCCGACCGTGGTGAAGGTCCAGCCGTTCTCGGCCGCGGCGGCCGCGTACTTGGCCTCCAGCGGCTCGCGGCGCACGAGCGCCTCGCGCTGCACCGCGTTCAGCTTGTCGCGGCACTCCTTGGTGCCGACCTTGGCGAAGAACCGGTCGTAGGCCGAGTCCTCCTTGTCGACGACGTCGTTGGGCGCGACGTACGCGACGACGCCGTCCATGTCGCGCGGGTAGAAGCGCTCGTAGTACGTCGCCGTCATGCCGCCCTTGCTGCCGCCCGTGGCCAGCCAGTTCTTCTTGTAGATCTTCTTCAGGGCGGTGAAGATGCGGTGCTGGTCGCTGGCGGCCTGCCAGATGTCCAGGTGGGCCCAGTCGGCCGGGTCGGGCCGGGAGGGCGTGAAGAACCGATACTCCATGGACACCTGGTTGCCGTCGATGATGGTCGTCGGCTCGCTGCGGCGGGGGCTGGTGTTGACGTTGTAGCCGGAGGTGAAGAACACCGACGGCCGAGAAACGTCCTTGTGCAGCAGGGTCAGGCGCTGCTTGAAGGTGCCCTTCCACGGCTGCCGGTGGTCCACCGGCTGCTCGTAGTTCAATACGAAGAAGCGGTAGCCGGGGTACGGCTTCTCCTCGATCAGGCTCATCCCGGGAATGCCGAGGATCTGGTCCTTGATGTCCGTGGCGGCCGCCGGCTCCGCGGCTGTGGCCGCTTGCGCCGTGGAGCCGGCCGCGCCCATGGTGCCGATGAGCACCACGAGCGACAGCAGCCATCCGAGCGTCTTGCGCATTCACCCTCCCCTTGAGTTCACTTCGGTCGCCGTGAACCTAGCCGGGGCAACACGCCGCTGACCAGACCTAGTTGGGCCGGTCCCTCAGCACAGGATCCAGCCGGAATCGGCCGATCCGGCCCCCACGTCCCCCTTGACGTACACGCAGCGGCTGATCGCACCGACGGTGACGGGCCCCGCGTACCGGGTGAATTGCCCGGCATCGCGCACCGGGGCCCCGCCGCGGGCCTGGATGCTCACGGCCATCTGCCGCCGCTCACCGGGCACTCGGGCCACGGTCACCGCACAGGCGCGGGTGCGGCTCTTGTAGACGCGCACCTCGCCCGTCTCGAACTCCACCGTCCTCGCCAGCCGGCCCCCGCAGCCCCCGGCCGCGGCCTGGGCCGGCGGCGCCGAGAACAGACCCCCGACGCTGAGCCACAGCGCCGCCGTGAAGACCCCCAGGGCCGCGGCCCGGCGGCCGCGGCTCCTCCTCCTCTGCAACACCCTGTCCCCCGATCGGTCGTACGTACAACGCGCACGCACGTACGACGCCCAAACCTCCCGGAAGGTTGCGGCGGGCAAGGACCCGCAGCGGCCGGGCCGCCCATCCCTCGTACGAGTGCATCCCCCACTTCCCGGGGCGAGAAGGGGAGTTGACCCTCGCACGGATGATTACGCTAGGTGACCGCACCCTGCACCCTGACCGCACACCTGCCCGCCGTAGCCGTGAAAGGCACCGCCATGACGAACGACCTGCTCGACCGCAAGCTGGAGCGCGCCTTCACGCACCTGGACGCCGACGGGAGCGGGGTGATCGACGCGAGCGACATCATCGCGCTCGGCTCCCGGCTGCTGTCCGCCCTCGCGGAGCCGGCCACCTCGCCCAAGGCGGACCTGGTGATGAGCGGTCTGGCCGACTTCTGGCAGGACCTGTTCACCGAGCTGGACCTGGACCGGGACGGCAAGGTCACGCCCGAGGAGTACAAGGTGGGCATGACGCGGCTGTACGCGCAGGGCGGGCCCGCGTACGACCGCTCGTTCCGGCCCATGGTGAAGGCGATCCTCACGGTCGTCGACACCGACGGCGACGAGCGCATCAGCCCCGAGGAGTTCCACAGGGCCCAGGAGGCCTTCAACCCGGAGCTGAAGCCCGCCGACGCCGAGGCGCTGTTCGCGAGGATCGACAAGGACGGGGACGGCACCCTGACCGTGGACGAACTCCTCGGCGCCATCCGCGAGTACTACACGGGCACCGACGAGGACGCCCCGGGCAACCTGCTCTTCGGCGAGCTCTGACCGCCCGGTCCACGCCCTGCGCCGCGGCGTCGCCCTACGCCGCGGCGCGCTCGTCCTCTCCGGCGAAGGTGCGCCACAGCTCGGCGTACCGGCCGCCGTGCGCCAGGAGTTCGGCGTGGGTGCCGTCCTCCACGACCCGGCCGCGATCCATGACCACGACCCGGTCGGCGCGCGCGGCCGTGGTCAGCCGGTGCGCCACCACCAGGGTGGTGCGCTTGCCCGCGAGCCGGTCCGTCGCCCGGTTGACCTGGGCCTCGGTGGCCAGGTCGAGGGCGGCGGTGGCCTCGTCGAGCAGCAGCACGTCCGGGTCGACGAGTTCGGCGCGGGCCAGCGCGATCAGCTGGCGCTGACCGGCGGAGAGGTTGCGGCCGCGCTCAGCGACGGTGTGCAGGTAGCCGCCGTCGAGGGTGGCGATCATGTCGTGGGCGCCGACCGCGCGGGCGGCGGCCTCCACCTCGGCATCGCTCGCCTCGGGCCGCCCGTAGGCGATGGCGTCACGGACGGTCCCCGGGAAGAGGTACGACTCCTGGGGCACGACGCCCAGGCGGTGGCGGTACGCCGTCAGGTCGAGCTCCCTCAGGTCCACGCCGTCGGCGGTGATCCGGCCGGAGGTCGGGTCGTAGAACCGGGCCACCATCTTGACCAGCGTCGACTTTCCGGCTCCGGTCTCACCGACGAAGGCCACGGTCTGCCCGGCGGGTATGCACAGGCTGATGCCGGCCAGCGCCTCGCCCTTCTCGCCCCGCTCCTCGGCGGTTCCGTAGCGGAAGTGGACGTTCTCGAAGGCGATCTCCCCACGCAGCGACGGAAGTTCGCGCGGGTGCTCCGGCCGCGGGGTGGTGGTGGGCTCGCGCAGCAGCCCCTGGATGCGGCCGAGGGAGACGGTGGCCTGCTGGTAGCCGTCGAAGACCTGGGAGAGCTGCTGGACGGGGGCGAAGAACAGGTCGATGTAGAGCAGGTAGGCGACCAGCGCGCCGGTGGTGAGCGTCCCGGCCTCGACCCGGCCCGCGCCGACGATCAGCACGGCGGCCGCGGCGCCCGAGGACAGCAGCTGCACGAACGGGAAGTAGACGGATATCAGCCACTGACCGCGGACCCGGGCCTCGCGGTACGAGTCGCTGCGCTCGGCGAAGCGCACGGCGCCCGAGCCCTCGCGGCGGAACGCCTGGACGATGCGCAGGCCCGAGACGGACTCTTGGAGGTCGGCGTTGACCAGGCTGACCCGGTCGCGGGCGAGCTCGTACGCGGCGACGGACCTGCGCCGGAAGACGATCGTGCCGACGACCAGAACGGGGAGGGTCGCGAAGACGATCAGCGCGAGTTCCACGTCGAGGACGAGCAGGGCGGCCAGGATGCCGAAGAAGGTGAAGATGGAGACGACGGCGGTGACGAGCCCGGTCTGGAGGAACGAGCTCAGCGAGTCCACGTCGGTGGTCATCCGGGTCATGATCTTGCCGGTCAGCTCGCGCTCGTAGAAGTCGAGTCCGAGGCGCTGGAGCTGGGCGAAGATCTTGACGCGCAGGGCGTACAGCACGCGCTCGCCGGTACGGCCCGTCATCCGGGTCTCGGCGACCTGCGCGGCCCACTGTGCGACGACGACGGCGAGGGCGAGTCCGGCGGCCAGCCAGACGGCGCCCAGCACGGCCTGCTCCACCCCCTCGTCGATGCCGTTGCGGATCATGATCGGCAGCAGCAGTCCGGCGCCCGCGTCGACGGCGACGAGGCCGAGGCTGAGGGCGAGCGGCGCCCAGAAGCCACGGAGCAGGCGGCGCAGGCCGTAGCTCTCCTCGGCGGCGGCGGCCCGCGTCTCGTCCACGTCGGGCCGGTCCTCGGCGGGCGGCAGCGCGGCCACCTGCGCGAGCAGTTCGGGGGTGGCGGGCGCCCCGGCGACCGCACCGGCCGCGGAAGGCCCCGCTCCGGGCGTTCCGCCCGCACCGGTGGACTCCTCCTCGCGCCGCCAGAGCTCGGGGGTGACCCCGCCGGCGACCCTGCGCTTGGCGTTGACGGGCTCGGAGTCGATCTCGGCTTCGAGCTCGATGTCCCGTTCCAGGTCACGGTCGAGCTCGCGCTCGAACTCGGCCATCACGGGAGCGTCCGGTGTCCGCGGTGAGCCCGCGCCGAGCGCGTCGGGGTCGGTCAGCAGCCTGCGGTAGAGCGCCGACCGGCTCTGCAGCTCCTCGTGCGTCCCGAGGTCGGCGAGCCGCCCGCGGTCGAGTACGGCGATCCGGTCGGCCAGCGCGAGCGTGGAGCGGCGGTGGGCGATCAGGAGGGTGGTGCGGCCGGCCATGACGGCGCGCAGGGCTTCGTGGATCTCGTGCTCGACCCGCGCGTCCACGGCGGAGGTGGCGTCGTCGAGGAGCAGCAGCCGCGGGTCGGTGAGGACGGCCCGGGCGAGGGCGATGCGCTGGCGCTGGCCGCCGGAGAGGGTCAGTCCCTGCTCGCCGACCTTGGTGTCGTACCCGTCGGGCAGGGCCCGGACGAACCCGTCGGCCTGGGCGGCGCGGGCGGCGGCCTCGATCTGCTCGTCGGTGGCGCCGGGATGCCCGTAGGCGATGTTGGCGCGGATGGTGTCGGAGAAGAGGAAGGAATCCTCGGGGACGAGCCCGATCGCGCCGCGCAGGGACGCGTACGTCAGCTCGCGGACGTCGTGGCCGCCGACGCGGACCGTGCCGCCGTCGGCGTCGTAGAACCGCGGCAGCAGGAGCGCGACGGTGGACTTCCCGCTTCCCGAGGCCCCGACGACGGCGACGGTCTGCCCCTCCGGCACGGAGAGTGAGAACCCGTCGAGGACGGGCCGCTCGGGGTCGTAACCGAAGCGGACGTCCTCGAAGTCGATGGTGGCGGGCGCGTCCTCGGAGAGGTCGTGCGTTCCCTCCTCGATCACGGGCTCGGTGTCGATGAGCTCGAACACCCGCTCCGCGCCTGCGCGGGCCTGCTGCCCGACGGTGAGGACCATGGCGAGCATGCGGACGGGTCCGACGAGCTGGGCGAGGTAGGTGGAGAAGGCCACGAAGGTGCCGAGGGTGACCTGCCCCTCGGTGGCCATCCAGCCGCCGAGGGCCAGCATGGCGACCTGCGCGAGCGCGGGCACGGCCTGCAGGGCGGGGGTGTAGCGGGAGTTGAGCCGGATGGTCCGCATCCGCCCGGCGAACAGCCTGCGGCCGGCGGCGCGCAGCTTGCCCGTCTCCTGCTCCTCCTGGCCGAAGCCCTTGACGACGCGGACGCCGGTCACGGCCCCGTCGACGACGGTCGCGACGGCGGCGGCCTGGCTCTGGGCCCACCAGGTGGCGGGGAAGAGCTTCTTGCGGCTGCGCTTGGCGATGAACCAGAGGGCGGGGGCCATCAGCAGGGCGACGAGGGTCAGCAGCGGCGAGAGCCACAGCATGACCCCGAGGGAGATCCCGAAGAGGAGGAAGTTGCCGATCGTCATAGGCAGCATGAAGAGCAGGCCCTGGATCAGCTGGAGGTCGCTGGTGCCGCGGCCGACGACCTGCCCGGTGTTCAGCTCGTCCTGCCGCCGGCCGTCCAGGCGGGCGATGGCGTCGAACATGTCGGTGCGCAGGTCGTGCTGCACGTCGAGGGCGAGCCGCCCGCCGTAGTACCGGCGTATGTAGGTCAGCACGTACACGGCCAGGGCGGCGGCTATGAGCAGTCCGGCCCAGACTCCCATGGGCTTGCTCTGGTCCCCGATGACGTCGTCGATGATCACCTTGGTGACCAGCGGCACGAACGCCATGACGGCCATGCCGGCCAGTGAGGACCCGAGCGCGAGCAGCACATTGAGCCGGTACCGCCATGTGTAGCCGGCCAGCCGCCTGCCCCAGCCCTGTTTCTCCCCAGCCGCTTTCTGCGCCGCCGCCACGTCAGGCCTCCCCGTTCGTCCTGTCCTGCCGAAGCCCCAACGCTCCGACCGGCGGATTTCATCCCGCCGCAACAATCGAACGGCTTTACGCGGGGCTCCGCCACTAGGAGGCGTCGAACGAGTACTCCAGGACGTAGGCGGAGGCGTCGAGCACCATCTCGTTGACCTCGACCACCTTGTCTTCGGCGGCGAAGGCGGTACGGACGACCAGCACGACAGGCGTCCCGGCGGCCAGCCCGAGCCGTGCGGTCTCGTCGGCGCCCGGCATCCGCGAGCGGACCTCTTCCCGGAACCGGACGGGGCCGACGCCCAGCTCGGCGAGCCGGGCATAGATCCCACCGGGGCCGCTGTCGGGCTCCGCGATGGGCGTCCCCGCCACGAGCGCGGCGTCGAGGTAGGAGGTGGCCACCATGACGGGCTTCCCGTCGAGCAGGAACCTCCGGCGGCGCACGCAGGCGGGCGCGTCTGCCGCCAGCCCGAGCAGCGCGGAGACGGGGCCGGGTGCGACCTCCTCCGCGACGCCGAGGAGCTCGACCTCCGGGTCGTGCCCTTTCCCGTCCGCGCCCCAGATGGACCCACCGCTGCCCCAGACCTCGACGGACAGCCTCTGGATCCCGCGCCGCCGGATACCGACCCGCAATTCGCGTACGAAGACCCCCGCGCCCTTGCGGGCGGGCCCTGCCGCGACGGCCGAGCTGCTGCTCTCCGAGCTGGTCACCAACGCCGTGCGGCACGCGCGCGCACCGCAAGGGCGGGACATCGGGGTCCGGCTCGCGCGGTACGAGGGCGTGCTGCGGGTGGAGGTCGCCGACGCCGGCCCCGCCGTCAAGCTCACGCCACAGGTCGTGGCGGAGTGGGACGAGCGGGGCCGGGGCCTCGCGATCGTGGCGGCCCTGGCCGAGCGGTGGGGCTGCTGCCCCCGCCGGCACGGCATCGGCAAGGCCCTCTGGGCCGAGGTCAGGGGCTAGGCAGCGACTTCACCACGGGGGGCTTCGCCAGCGGCTTGTTCTCGCAGCCGAGGGCGTCGGCGACGCGGCGGGCCATGAGGTAGGTGAAGGTCATGCGCCGACCTTGGACCGCCGGATCCGCAGCCGGCCGGGACGGGCTGAAGGCGAACCTGATGTCCGCCGTGAGCCACACTTCCTGCGACTGCGCCTTGAGTTCCCCAGGCATGTCGCACTGGACGAGCAGCGTCGAGCGGGTGCCGCTCGTTACGCCGCGCGCACCGTTCAACGAGTAGGACGCATCGCCGGGGAAAGAAGGCGCTTCATGGGCCCGAAGAAACCACCCGGGCACGAAGGTCACACGGGCGTCACCATGCTCGTCCTTCATGCTGTACCCGCACGCGTTCGTATAGAACATGTGCTTCTCCGGCCGGATCACCGGCAACGCACGCTCGAACTTGTCCACCAACCGACTCGTGGTGCCATACGACTTCGTCGTGACGTCCTCCGTGCCGAGGAGCTCGCGCACAAGCGCCGCCTCCTCCGACGACGGACTGATCCCGCACGGGTTCGCGGCCTCAGCCTCAGAGCCGCCCGAAGTGCACGATGCCAGTGTCAGCACACAGACGAACGCGGTCGCCGACCGTACGAGAGCTTTGAGCACGTCAGGGCCGAAGGTGCGCACGGGCGGCCTCCCGTCCGGTCGAGTAGGAGTTGATCGCTTCGTTCTGGGCATGTACGGCCGCCGGGTCACCATCGATCTGCCGCTGCTCTCTCCATGCTTCGAACAGCTCGTTGGTTCCCTGCACACCAGCCGCGTAATTGGTACTGGACTCCTTCTTACTCTGTTCCTCGGCCGCGTCCTTGACTCCCTCGACCCAGTCGTACTTGGCCACGTCGATGATCGAGCCGCCTAGCGTGCCCACGACCGGGATCTCGCCGATGAGCGCGTTTCCGGCGGCAGCCGAGTATTCAGCGGTGCCCTCCGCCCACTTGACCTGGTCGTCTTCCTTGTCCTTGTAGACGTCGGCACCGATGCCGTTGAGGGCGCCGGCTGCCACCCCGATGTCGTGCGCGGTGTTGTCCCAGTCAGCACTGACCGCGTGCGGGGAGTCGGCTTTGAACTCGGCGGCGGTCGCGAGCTGCTCCGCCGCGTACGCCCGCTCCGCCTCGACCATCAGCGCGTAGGCCGGGCCGTCGTCCGCGATTCCGCGCATCACGCGGATCAGGCTGCCCTGCCCGACCGCGATCTTGGCCTCGTCGCCCGACCCGTGGATGGAGTCCTTGCCATCGACGTAGCCCAGGTCGGAGTTCTTGCCGCCGAGGATCTCGTGGGTGTCCTCCACGTAGTCGACCAGCGCCTTCGCCATCGGCTGGCGGATGTTCTCCAGGTCCTTCGGGAACTCGTCGCCGCCCATCTCGTCGTCAAGGAAACGGATCGCGTGGTGCATGACCCGGGCCTGGCCCTCGGTGTGGGGGCCGGGTGCGCCCAGCTTCTCGCCGTCCACGTGGCCCGTGGCCGCCGCCTGGATGGCCGCGCCGAGGCCTTCCGCCTTGTTCGGGTTGACGAGGTCCATGTTGCCGACGCCGCCCGAGAGCCACTCCTTCGGCCACTCTCGGTCGGTGAGCATGTAGTCCAGGTGGTCGTTCTTGTTGCCGGGCGCGGCGGGGTCGAGGAAGAACTCGGCCGAGGCGGGGTCCTTGGCCATGATGCCGAGGAGGCTGTCCAGCGGGTCGGGGACCAGGTTGGGGCGGGCCGCGTCGAAGGCGTGGTTGAAGACGTACGGCTTCGACTTCTCGGTCTCGATGATGCCGTTGCCGATGTCGTTGAGGAACTGCTTGCCGTAGCCGTCGCCGTTCTCCATGAGGGTCACGAGGGCCGTGTACCCGTGCATCGGCCGCGCGCCCTTGGCGAGGTTGTCGTCGCCCAGCTCCTTGAGGCCGGAGACGAAGGGCTTGTAGGCGTAGCTCTCCGGGTCCTTGGTGCCCGAGGCGATCGTCCCCGCGAGGCCGGAGCCGATCGACTCGTAGAGCTTCTTGTCCCCCGCCGACACACCGCGGTCGTTGGACGCCAGGTTCATCTGGTCCGCCAGCAGCAGGGTCTCCTTGGGGCCCAGCGCGTGCAGGTACGCCTCGCTGAAGTGCTTGTCCCCGGAGTTCTGCTTGAGGAGGTCGTTGTAGTGCTTCAGCTCCTCCGGCGAGGCGTCGCCTGAACGGATCTTGGAGCTGAGCGCGAGCGCCTCCACGGCCTCGACGTCGTTGACGGGCTTGGAGTTGAAGCCGAACATCGAGGTGCCGTCCGCCCCCGAGGCGTTCAGCAGGGCCGTTTTGACGTCCGCGTCGAATTCCGTGACGGCCTTGACCGTGTCCGCGATCCGGCTCGTCCAGGACCGCTCGATCTCCGGGAGGTCGGGATCGTGGCGGATGGCGTTCACGGAGGCAGGGTCGGCCTTGCTGAAGTCGTAGCTCGCTATGCCGGCGTCCGAGACCTTCATACCGGCCTTGACGGCGTCCGCGACGGCGGAGGTAACCCGGCCCTTCAGCTCCGTGAACCGGGCGAAGGCGTCACGGAGCAGCGACTCCATGGCCAGCGCCTCCGTCTGGGCCGCGTCGAACTCCTTGCGGGTGATGCCGGAGTTGACGCTCGCCGCCTGTGAACTGCTGCCCAGCCAGAGGTCGCCGACGGAAACGCTCTGGACTTCCTTCTCGTACACGTCCTCGAGCGACTTGAACTGCGTCGCCATGGATTTCCATCCCTCGGCGGCCGTGGTGAGCGCGGAGAGGTCCGTATTCATGATCTCGTGATAGGTCGGCATGATCCCTAGACTCCCTCGACCCTGGACTGCAGGGGCGCGAAGCTCTGCCCCGTCAGCTGATCGGTTCCGGAGAGCAGGTTCGACGCCCCACGCAGGTTCGTCTTCTCCGAGGCCAGCCGCGCCATCAGGCGCCTCACCTGGTCGTCCCAGTGCGTGTGGGCCTTGGTCAGGCCCGTTGCCGTCTCCCAGCCGTTGAAGGCCTTGACGGCGTTCTTCGTCGGTTCGTCGGCCGCGTCCGCGGCCTTCGTCGTGCCTGGCTGCAGGACGTTCTCGATGGTGTTGGCCGCCTTCTTCTTCTCGGGAGGGGCCGTTGCCAGAACCCCCGGCCAACCCGGCGTCGTGGAACCACCCTGATCGGCGGGTACCTGATTCAGTCGCATCTGCGGCGACGAGGCCCCGGCCGCGGCATGTTTGTGCCCGGCCCACTCTTGCTCGAACGACACTTCTCCCCCTCGGACGCCACCCGGACCTGATCACAGCACCCTAGCGAGGCCGTGGGCGTCCGCTACACGTGCGTCGGGGCGAACATCCGGAGCCGGGCGGGGAGGACGACCACCGAGGGGCCCGGGGTGGCCAAGGCCTTCTTGAGGTCGGCCGTCAGAGATTCCGGGGTGGTCGTGGTCGCCGGGACGCCGAAGGCTTCCGCCAGGGCGGCGAAGTCGGGGCGGGTGAGTTCCGTGCCCGTGGTGCGGCCCTCGAAGGCGTCGGTCATGTACTCGCGCAGGATGCCGTAGCCGCCGTCGTCCACGATCAGCCAGGTGACGTCGAGGTCGTGCTGGCGGGCCGTGGCCAGCTCCGCGATCGAGTACATCGCGCCGCCGTCGCCGGAGACCGCGAGCACCGGGGTGTCCGGTTCCGCGACGGCCGCGCCGAGGGCCGCCGGGAAGGCGTAGCCGAGGCCGCCCGCGCCCTGGGCCGAGTGCATGGTGTTGGGGTGCTTCGGGTCGAAGGCGGACCAGGCCCAGTAGGACAGGATCGTCATGTCCCAGAAGGACGGGGAGCGCGGCGGCAGCGCCTTGCGGACCGAGGCGAGAAGGTCCTGCTCAAGAGCCAGGTCCTGGGCCTGGAGGCGGGCGGCGATGTCCGCGAGCACCCTGCGCACGCGCTCCGGGGCGGACGGGTCCTCGCGCTCGGACACCGTCTCCAGCAGGGCCTGGAGGGCGAGGCGGGCGTCCGCGTGGATGCCCAGCGCCGGGTGGTTGGACTCCAGCTTGCCGAGGTCCGCCTCGATCTGGACGATCCGGCCGGCCGGGAAAAAGGTGTGGTAGTTCGAGGACAGCTCCCCGAGGCCCGAGCCGACGACCAGCAGGACGTCCGCGTCCTCCAGGAAGTCCGTCATGTGGCGGTCCTCGAGCCAGGACTGGAGGGAGAGCGGGTGGGTCCACGGGAAGGCGCCCTTGCCGCCGAAGGTGGTGACCACTGGGGCGTTCAGGCGCTCCGCGAGCTGCTTGAGCTTGCCGGCCGCGTCCGAGCGGACGACTCCGCCGCCCGCGATGATCACCGGGCGGGCGGCGTGGGTGAGCCAGTGGGCCGCCACCGCCGTCAGCTCGGGGCGCGGGGCCAGGTCGTGCGGAGTCGCGTCCATGCCCGTGACCTGCGGAAGGATCGTCTCCGACCGTAGGACGTCCTCGGGGATCTCGACCCAGACCGGGCCGTGCGGGGCCGTCAGCGCCGACTCCCAGGCCTCGGCGATCACCGACGGGATCTGGGAGGCGGTACGGGCCGTGTGGACCGACTTGACCACGTCCCGGAAGGACGCGGACTGGTCGCGCAGCTCGTGCAGGTGGCCGCGCCGGCCGCCGCCCAGGCCCGCGACGGGGACCTGGGAGGAGAGGGCGAGGACCGGGGCGGAGGCCGCCGCCGCCTCCGCGAGGGCCGGCAGGGCCGTCAGGGCGCCGGGGCCGGTGGACAGCAGGAGCGGCGCCGCCTCACCTGTGACGCGGCCGTACGCGTCCGCCGCGAAGCCGGCGTTGTTCTCCACGCGCAGGGTGATCAGCCGCAGGTCGGAGCGCCCCACCGCGTCGAAGAGGCCGAGGGCGTGCTGCCCCGGCAGCCCGAAGACGGTGGTGGCGCCCAGCGAGCGCAGCGTCTCCACGACCAGGTCCCCGCCCGTGCGCCCCGGCGGCGCGGCCAGGGCGGCGGCCGTCTGGGCCTCGGTGGGACGGAGTACCAGGTCGTGGTCGTGCGTCACGTGCGCTTACTCGCCCTTCGTCACTTCTTACTTCGCCTTCGCCGCAGCGATCTGTCGGCTCATGATCGTGGTCAGCTCGTACGCGGTGTGCGAGGCGGCGACCGAGGTGATCTCCGCGTGATCGTACGCCGGGGCCACCTCGACCACGTCGGCGGAAACCAGGTTGCAGGAGGACAGCCCGCGGATGATCTCCAGGAGCTCGCGGGAGGTCATGCCGCCCGCCTCGGGGGTGCCGGTGCCGGGCGCGTGCGCCGGGTCCAGCACGTCGATGTCGATCGAGATGTAGAGCGGGCGGTCGCCGATGCGCTGGCGCAGCTGGTCGGCGACCTCGTCGGCGCCTCGCCGGTAGACGTCCGCCGAGGTGACGATGCCGAAGCCCATCTTGGCGTCGTCGTCCAGGTCCTGCTTGCCGTACAGCGGGCCGCGGGTGCCGACGTGCGACAGCGCCTCGGTGTCGAGGATGCCCTCCTCCACCGCGCGGCGGAAGGGCGTGCCGTGCGTGTACTCGGCGCCGAAGTAGGTGTCCCAGGTGTCCAGGTGCGCGTCGAAGTGCAGCAGCGCGACGGGGCCGTGCTTCTTGGCGACGGAGCGCAGCAGCGGGAGGGCGATCGTGTGGTCGCCGCCCAGGGTCATCAGGCGGGAGCCCGCGCCGAGCAGCTCGTCGGCGGCGGCCTCGACCGTCTCGACGGCCTCGTTGATGTTGAAGGGGTTCACGGCGATGTCGCCGGCGTCGGCGACCTGCGCGAGGGCGAAGGGGGAGGCGTCCTGCGCCGGGTTGTAGGGGCGCAGGAGGCGCGAGGCCTCACGGATCGCGTTGCCGCCGAAGCGGGCGCCCGGGCGGTAGGAGACGCCGGAGTCGAAGGGCACGCCGACCACGGCGACGTCGGCGGAGCCGACCTCGTCGAGGCGGGGCAGCCGGGCGAAGGTCGCCGGGCCCGCGTAGCGCGGAATGCGGGAGGAGTCGACGGGTCCGCGCGGCTGCATGCTCATGGGGGGTGCCCTTCTGAAGGTCCTACAAGTGCGGTCCTTCGAGCGTAAGCCGCCACCCGTGGGGCGCGAAGTGTACGTTTCATCCACTACGTCTCCCCGATGTGTACGGAGTATCCATGGAGGCCCCGCCCACCCCGCCTGTCGCCCTCGGCCGCCTGCTCGCCGACGGCGAGCTGGGTCTGCGCCGCCTGGCCGGGCCCGCCGAGGCCGAGGTGCACGGGGTGCACGCCTCGGAGATGGCGGATCCCTCCCCGTACCTGCTGGGCGGGGAGCTGCTGCTCACGGCGGGGGTGGGCCTCGCCGGGGCGGAGACAGCCCCGGGCGGCTGGCCCCCGGACGGCGTGACGGATGCCGGACTGTACGTCGAGCGGCTCGTCCGGGCCGGAGCCGCCGCCGTCGGCTTCGGGGTCACCCCGGTGCACGCGAGCGTGCCGCAGGCCCTGATCGACGCCTGCACCCGCCACGGGCTGCCGCTGGTCGAGGTGCCGCCTGCGACGCCGTTCACAGCCGTGGGCCGGGCCGTCTGGCGGCTGATGGCGCAGGCCCGTACCCGCGAGCTGCGCCGGGTGACCGAGACCCAGCAGTCCCTCGCGGCCGCGGCCGCCCGCCCCGACCCGGTCCCCGCGGTGCTGTCGCGCCTCGCGGCGGCCCTGGGCGGCTGGGCGGGTCTGCTGGCACCGGATGCGAGGACGGGGGCAAGCACGGCCGCAGGCGCAGGCGCGAGCACGGGCGGGGGCACGGGCACCGGCGCGGGCACAGCCCCGCGCCCGGGCACGGGCGCGGGCACAGGCACGGCCACAGGCCCGGGCGCGGGCGCGGGCACGGGCACGGGCACGGGCGCGGGCACGGGCACGGGCGCGGGCGCGGGCACGGGCGAGGGCACGGGCACGGGCGCGGGCACGGGCGAGGGCCGAGCCGCAGGCGCGGGCCGAGCCACAGGCGCGGGCACGGGTGCCGGCACGTCGGCCGGTGGCGGATTCCGCCCGGCGTGGGCCGCCGCCGCCGGGGCCGAGGCCGGGCCGGAGGTCCGTACCGCCCTCGTCGCGCTCGCGCAGCGGGTGGCCCCCGGCTCCGCGACGACCGCGACCGACACCCTGGCCGGGACGCACCTGGCCGCCTACGCCGTGGGCGGCGGCCGGGTGCTGGCCCTCGCCACCGTGTCCCGGGCCCCGGGCGACCACACCATCGCCTCCGTCGCCGCCGTGCTGCTGACCCTGCTCACGGCGAGCCGCCCGGCCGGGACGGAGGCGGCCGCCCTCACCCGGCTGCTGCTGGACAAGAACCCGGCCGACGCCCTCGCGCCCGGCCCCTGGCACGTCGTCCGCGCCCGCGGTTCCGGTGAGCCGCAGGCCTTGGCGGCCGCGCTGGGCACCGTACTGCTGGACGCGCGCGGGGACGGCGTACGCCTGCTCACGGACCGGGAGCCCGCCCCGCAGCCCGGCTGGACCCTCGGGGTGAGCGCGCCGGCCGCGCCGGGCGGGCTGGAGACGGCCGCCGCCCAGGCGCAGCGCGCCCTGGACCGCGCCGAGGCCGCCCGCATCCCGCTGGTGCGCCACACCGGCGGCGGCCTCGACTCCCTCCTCGACCCGGCTGAGGCCCTCGCCCACGCCGAGGCGCTGCTGGCGCCGCTGGGGGCGGCCCACCGGGAGACGCTGCGGGCGTGGCTCGCCCACCACGGCAGCTGGGACCGCACGGCCGCCGCCCTGGCCGTGCACCGCAACACCGTCCGTCAGCGCATCGCCCGGACGGCGGCCTTGCTCGGGCGTGACCTGGACGACCCGGACACCCGGATGGAGCTGTGGTTCGCCCTGCGCCGGCTTCCGGGAGCCGAGGAGCGGTAGGGCGCGGGCGGGCGTGCCGTTCGGATCATGCCGTCCCGCGGTCTCACGGCTCCGCCCGCGGTCTCACGGCTCCGCCCGCAGTCTCACGGCCCGCCCGGTTCACGGCCCGCGCGCCGCATCACGGTCCACCCGCCGCGTCACGGGTTGGCGGTCACCTGGAAGCCGGCGCCGAAGACGTCGGCGGGGTCGGCGGCGTCGCGGGCCCGCAGGTCGGCCACGATGTTGGCAGAGCTGGTGTACACGTACCAGGGATACGAGATGATCATCCCCTTGGTGATGCCCGCCCAGGGCCCCTCGGCGGTGAACCCGTTGGCCTCGGAGGGGTACGCCGTCCCCGGCACGTGCCAGATGGCGGGCCCACCGGAGTCGCCGGCCTTGTGCTGGGGGTGCGCCTGGTAGACACCCCGGTCGTTGTTGGTGATCCGGCCGTACCAGACACCCAGCTGGCCGGACACGACCAGCTCGTTGTTGTGGAACCAGGCCGCGCCGAGCAGCCGCTCCCGGTCCGGCGCGGGGCTGAGGGCGTGGGGGCTGGGCGTCCCGCCGGGCACTTCCAGCACCCCGGTCTGCTTCAGGTGCGGTCCCTGCGAGGACGGCGTGACGCCCGCGACCAGCTCGATGACCATGTAGTCCTTGCTGAGGTGGCCCGTCATTGACCCCTCGGGGTCCTTGAAGTACCGGACGTGTCCGATCGGCCCGAAACCGATGTCCTGCCGGTGGAAGACGGGGATGACGTCCTCGCGGATCTCGCGGTCGGCGTGGTCGGGGGCCGAGATGCAGTGCCCGGCCGAGATGGCGATCTTCCGCCCGTAGGCGTCGCCGCCGACGGCCCCGATGGTGCAGAAGCTGTCCGGGGTGGAGGCGCTGAAGACGATCTGCATCGCGTTGTGGACCCGCTTCGCCTGCGGGGACTCCTGCGCCTCGGCGTGGACCGTGCCCGCGCCGATCGCAAGGGCCACCGCCGTCGCCACGGCAAGGCTGAACAGCCTCCTGAGCATGTGGGATTCCTGTCCTATCGGGAGAAAAGCGCCGGGAGAAGAGCCGGGTGAGACCGGCCAGTCGAGTCAACCCACACGGCCCGGGCGGCAGAAGGGGGTATCCGGCCAGCCGCCCCCTCGGCGGCGGTGTGACGCACGCGTGTACGACCGAGTCTGGACAGGCGGGGCAACCCGTCGGTAACTTAATCTGAGCAAGCGCTTAGATCAGGGCGGCGGACCGCCGCGACGAAGGGAGCCGGCCGTGCGCCGTACGGTGTTCAACGAGGACCACGAGGCGTTCCGCGAGACCATCCGCGCCTTCATCGAGGCCGAGGTCGTCCCCGTCTACGACGAGTGGTTCCAGGCCGGCCAGGCGCCGCGCGACTTCTACTACAAGCTCGGCGAGCTCGGCGTCTTCGGGATCAACGTCCCCGAGGAGTTCGGCGGCGCCGGCCTGGACACCCACAAGTTCGAGGCCGTCCTCTACGAAGAGACCTCCCGCGCGGGCGTGAACTTCGGCGGCTCCGGCGTGCACGTGCTGCTCGCCCTCCCCTACATCAAGATGCTCGCCGACGACGAGCAGAAGAAGCGTTACCTCCCCAAGTTCGTCTCCGGTGAGGAGATGTGGGCCCTGGCGATGACCGAGCCGGGCACCGGCTCCGACGTCGCGGGCATGAAGACCACCGCCAAGCTCTCCGAGGACGGCACCCACTACGTCCTCAACGGCGCCAAGACCTTCATCACGGGTGGCGTGCACGCCGACCGCGTGATCGTCTGCGCCCGCACCTCCGCCCCGAGCGCGGAGGACCGCCGCTTCGGCATCTCCCTGTTCGCCGTGGACACCAAGTCCGAGGGCTACTCCATCGGCCGCAAGCTGGACAAGCTCGGCCTGCGCACCTCCGACACCGCCGAGCTGGCGTTCGTCGACGTGAAGGTGCCGGTCGAGGACCTGCTCGGCGAGGAGAACAAGGGCTTCTACTACCTCGGCGCCAACCTGCCCTCCGAGCGCTGGGGCATCGCCTTCGGCGCGTACGCGCAGGCCAAGGCCGCCATCCGGTTCGCCCAGCAGTACGTGACGGAGCGCACCGTCTTCGGCAAGCCGGTCGCGCACTTCCAGAACACCAAGTTCGAACTGGCCGCCTGCCAGGCCGAGGTGGACGCCGCCGAGGCCGTCGCCGACCGCGCCCTGGAGGCCCTGGACGCCGGTGAGCTCACCGCCGCCGAGGCCGCCTCCGCGAAGCTCTTCTGCACCGAGGTCGCGCACCGCGTCATCGACAAGTGCCTCCAGCTGCACGGCGGCTACGGCTACATGAACGAGTACCCGATCGCCCGTCTGTACGCCGACAACCGCGTGAACCGCATCTACGGCGGCACCAGCGAGGTCATGAAGTCCATCATCGCGAAGTCCATGGGCCTGTAGGGAATTCGGGCACCTACCCTTCCCCCATGAACGAGGCACTGACCACTCTCCTCGATCTGCTCGACCTCGAGCAGATCGAGGAGAACATCTTCCGCGGTACCAGCCGGCCTTCGCTGGTACCGCGTGTCTTCGGCGGCCAGGTCGCGGCCCAGGCCCTCGTCGCGGCCGGGCGGACCGTCCCCGCGGACCGCACCGCGCACTCGCTGCACTCGTACTTCCTGCGCACCGGGGACACCGGCGCGCCCATCGTGTACTCGGTGGACCGGATCCGCGACGGGCGCTCCTTCACCACGCGCCGGGTCGTCGCCGTCCAGCACGGGCAGCCGATCTTCCACCTCTCCGCGTCGTTCCAGGTGTACGAGGACGGCCTCGACCACCAGGTCGCCATGCCGTCGGCCCCCGACCCGGAGACCCTGCCGACCGCGGCCGAGTCGCTGCCCGCGTACCGGGACATCTTCCGGGACCCCGGCACGGTGGAGCGGCTGATCGAGACCCGGGAGGCGGTGGACCTGCGGTACGCCACGACCCCGCCCTGGGGCAGCATCGGCGAACCGGTCGAGCCGCGCTCGCAGGTGTGGTTCCGTACGGCCGGCAAGCTGGACAGCGCCGATCCGCTGCTGCACACCTGCCTGGCCACCTACGTCTCCGACATGACCCTGCTGGACTCGGTCCTGCTCGCGCACGGGCGGGGAGGCTGGGCGGTGGGCGACGTGGTCGGCGCCTCGCTGGACCACGCCATGTGGTTCCACCGGCCGTTCCGCGCGGACGAGTGGCTGCTGTACGACCAGGAGTCGCCCTCGGCGGCCGCCGGCCGGGGCCTCGGCCAGGCCCGCATCTGGACGCAGGACGGCAAGCTGGCCGTGACGGTCATCCAGGAGGGCGTCGTCCGCGTCCCGCGCCCCTGACGGCTCCGCCGGACCCCGGCCACCTCTGCGACAGGACCCGGACGGCGTTCGCCACGTGCTCTCCACCGGGCCGCAGGACTGACGAAGCGGGCAGCGCCCGTCGACATCACTCGCTTTCCGAGGGATGACGCAAAGGAGCCCCGGCCGGGAATCCCGGCCGGGGCTTCTCGCTGCCCACCGCCCTACGCGCCCAGCAGGCCCGCCGCGTCCAGCAAGTACGCCACCAGCGGGTCGTAGTACCGCGGGTCGCGGACGTGGTCGTCCAGGGGGACCGTCACCTGGAGGGTGCCCTCGGCCTCGGCGAGGAAGAGGGCCGGGTCGTTGCAGTCGGCGTAGCCCACCGCGTCCAGGCCGCGCTGCGCCGCGCAGCCCGCCCAGCCGTGGTCGGCGACGACCAGGTCCGGCTGCGGGCGGTTCTCGGCCATCAGGCCGTCCAGGATCGCGGCCATCGGCTCCGGTGAGTGGGTGTGCCACAGGGTCGCGCCCCGCTCCAGCACCGCGACGTCAGCGAACTGCCACACCGAGCCCTCGTCGGCGGTCAGCCCGCCCGGGATCACCACGATCTCGCAGCCCGCCGCGCGCAGGGCCGCGGCCGTCGCCCGGTGGACGTCCAGCAGCCCGCCCGGGTGCCCGGTGGCGAACAGCACGCTCTGCCGGTCCAGCGCCGCCTTGTGCAGCCGCGCCGCGAGCCGGTCCAGGCCGGCCACGGTCAGCTCCGGGTCGATGGTGTCCTGGCCGAACCGGAAGGCCGGGTCGTCCACGACCCCGCACCGCTCCGCCATCACCGCGAGCACGTCCTGCTCGTCCGTCCAGCGCTCCCCCAGCTCCAGGCCGAACCAGTAGTGCCGGTCGCCGTTGGCGAGCTTGCGGTAGTGGCTGAGGTTGTTCTCGCGCGGAGTGGCGACCTGCCCCGCGATCCGCGTGCGGACCAGATGGTCGATGAGTTCTGCGCGGCTCGGCGTTCCAACGGACTGGTCGGGCGTCTCTATCGGCTTCGGCATACGGCCATTCTGCCGCCGCCGGGGCCCCGGCGGCGGGTTCATTCCGATCAGCGGACGCCCGGGGTCAGGCCGACAGCGCCCCGAACGCCCCGTGCGCGAGCCGCCTCAGCAGCGACTCCACCGCTTCGCGCCCGAGGGCCGCCAGGTGCGGGGTGGAGTTCAGCAGGCCGAAGACCGCGTGCACGGAGACCCGTACCTCCGCCTCGACCACCTCCGGGTGCAGCTCCCGTACGACCTCCACCCACAGCTCCACGTACTGGCGCTGCAGCTGCCGCACGAGCTTGCGGTCGGCATCACGCAGCCGGTCGAGCTCCCGGTCGTGCAGGGTGATCAGCGCCCGGTCGTCGAGCGCGAAGTCGATGTGCCCGTCGATGAGGGAGGACAGGACCCGGGCCGGGTCGCCCGCCGCCTGCGCCACCCGGTGGCGGCCACCGGTCAGCAGTCGTTCACTGATACCCACGAGCAGTTCGGCCAGCATGGCGTCCTTGCCCGCGAAGTGCCGGTACAGGCCGGGGCCGCTGATGCCCACGGCGGCCCCTATCTCGTCGACGCCGACGCCGTGGAAGCCGCGCGCGGCGAAGAGACGAGCGGCCTCACTGAGGATCTGCTCGCGACGGGTGGGGGCGGCCGCTCTGGTGCTCATGGGAAACCATTCTAGACAGGGCCGTTAGCGGTCGTTAACCTAAGCCCCACACACGTTAACGCTCATTAACAGCGTGCACCGAGCAAGTGGAACGAGCAAGGGAGCTCGACCGATGCAGCAGGCACCAGTGCTGACGAGCGCCGCGGACCCGGCGTCCGAGGCCTGGCGGACCAACGAGGCCGCCCACCGCGAGCTGACCGAGGGCCTCCGGGCCCGGCTCGACGCGGCCCGGCTCGGCGGCGGCGAGAAGGCCCGCGCCCGCCACACCGCCCGCGGGAAGCTCCTTCCGCGCGACCGCGTGGACACCCTCCTCGACCCCGGATCCCCCTTCCTGGAGCTGGCCCCGCTGGCCGCCGAGGGCATGTACGGGGGCGCGGCCCCCGCGGCCGGGGTCATCGCGGGCATCGGCCGGGTCAGCGGCCGCGAATGCGTCATCGTCGCGAACGACGCCACCGTCAAGGGCGGCACGTACTACCCGATGACCGTCAAGAAGCACCTCCGCGCCCAGGAGGTGGCTTTGGAGAACCGTCTCCCCTGCCTCTACCTGGTCGATTCGGGCGGCGCCTTCCTCCCCATGCAGGACGAGGTCTTCCCCGACCGGGAGCACTTCGGCCGCATCTTCTACAACCAGGCGCGCATGTCCGGCGCCGGCATCCCGCAGATCGCCGCCGTCCTCGGCTCCTGCACGGCGGGCGGGGCGTACGTCCCGGCCATGAGCGACGAGGCCGTCATCGTCCGCAACCAGGGCACGATCTTCCTCGGCGGCCCGCCGCTGGTGAAGGCGGCCACCGGCGAGGTGGTCACGGCCGAGGAGCTCGGCGGCGGCGAGGTCCACTCCCGCGTCTCCGGCGTGACCGACCACCTCGCGGAGGACGACGCGCACGCGCTGCGGATCGTACGGAACATCGTGGCCACCCTTCCGGACCGCGGGGCTCTGCCCTGGTCGGTGGAGGCGCCGGAAGAGCCGAAGGTGGACCCGTCCGGGCTGTACGGCGCGGTCCCCGTCGACTCGCGCACCCCCTACGACGCCCGCGAGATCATCGCGCGGATCGTGGACGGGTCCCGCTTCCAGGAGTTCAAGTCCGAGTTCGGCCAGACGCTGGTCACCGGCTTCGCCCGGATCCACGGACACCCGGTCGGGATCATCGCCAACAACGGCATCCTGTTCGCCGAATCCGCCCAGAAGGGCGCGCACTTCATCGAGCTGTGCGACCAGCGCGGCATCCCGCTCCTCTTCCTCCAGAACATCTCGGGCTTCATGGTCGGCCGCGACTACGAGGCGGGCGGCATCGCCAAACACGGCGCGAAGATGGTCACAGCCGTGGCCTGCGCCCGGGTGCCGAAGCTGACGGTGGTGGTCGGCGGCTCGTACGGCGCGGGCAACTACTCGATGTGCGGGCGCGCGTACTCGCCCCGGTTCCTGTGGATGTGGCCCAACGCCAAGATCTCCGTGATGGGCGGCGAGCAGGCCGCGTCCGTCCTGGCCACGGTCAAGCGCGACCAGATCGAGGGCGCGGGCCAGGAGTGGCCGGCCGAGGACGAGGAGGCCTTCAAGGACCCGGTCCGCGCGCAGTACGAGGAGCAGGGCAACGCCTACTACGCCACCGCGCGGCTGTGGGACGACGGGGTCATCGACCCGATGGAAACCCGGCAGGTGCTGGGACTGGCCCTGACCGCGTGCGCGAACGCCCCCCTGGGCGACTCGGGCTTCGGCATCTTCCGTATGTGACGTGAGGACCTCTTCGATGTTCAGCACTGTTCTGGTCGCCAACCGGGGCGAGATCGCGGTCCGCGTCATCCGCACCCTGCGACAGCTCGGCATCCGCTCCGTGGCCGTCTTCAGCGACGCGGACGCGGACGCGCGCCACGTACGGGAGGCCGACACGGCCGTCCGGATCGGCCCGGCGGCGGCCGCCGAGAGCTACCTGTCGGTGGAGCGCCTGCTCGACGCCGCGCGGCGCACCGGCGCCGAAGCCGTCCACCCCGGCTACGGCTTCCTCGCCGAGAACGCGGCCTTCGCCCAGGCCTGCGCGGACGCCGGTCTGGCCTTCATCGGGCCCCCGGCGAGCGCGATCTCCCTGATGGGCGACAAGATCCGCGCGAAGGAGACGGTGAAGGCGGCGGGCGTGCCCGTCGTGCCGGGCTCCTCGGGCAGCGGCCTCTCGGACGCCGAACTGGTCGCCGCAGCGGCGGAGATCGGCATGCCGGTCCTGCTGAAGCCCTCGGCGGGCGGCGGCGGCAAGGGCATGCGCCTGGTGCGCGACGAGGCGGTGCTGGCCGAGGAGATCGCGGCGGCCCGCCGTGAGGCGCGCTCGTCCTTCGGCGACGACACGCTGCTGGTCGAGCGGTGGGTGGACCGGCCGCGGCACATCGAGATCCAGGTGCTGGCGGACGCCCACGGGAACGTGGTGCACCTCGGCGAGCGCGAGTGCTCGCTGCAGCGTCGCCACCAGAAGGTGATCGAGGAGGCGCCGTCGGTCCTCCTCGACGACAAGACGCGGGCGGCGATGGGCGCGGCGGCGGTCGACGCGGCCCGCTCCTGCGGGTACGTCGGCGCGGGCACGGTGGAGTTCATCGTCCCGGGCGTGGACCCCTCCTCCTACTACTTCATGGAGATGAACACCCGCCTCCAGGTCGAGCACCCCGTGACGGAGCTGATCACGGGCCTGGACCTGGTGGAGCTGCAGCTCCGGGTGGCGGCCGGCGAACCGCTGGGTTTCGACCAGTCCGAGGTGACGCTGACCGGGCACGCGATCGAGGCCCGCGTCTGCGCGGAGGACCCGGCGCGGGGCTTCCTGCCCTCCGGCGGCACCGTCCTGGCCCTGTCCGAGCCCTCGGGCGGTGGCGTCCGCACGGACTCCGGGCTGACGGCGGGCGTGCCGGTGGGCTCGACGTACGACCCGATGCTGTCCAAGGTCATCGTGCACGGCCCGGACCGGGCGGCGGCGCTGCGGATGCTGCGGGCGGCGCTGGCCGACACCGTGATCCTGGGGGTGCAGACCAACGCCGGCTTCCTGCGGCGACTGCTCGCGCATCCGGACGTGGTGTCGGGCGACCTGGACACGGGCCTGGTGGAGCGTGACCTCGCCGAACTCCTGCCGGAGGGCGTCCCGGACGAGGTGTACGCGACGGCGGCCCTGCTGGCGCAGGGTGCCCGGGCTCTGCCCGGACCCGCGCCTCACACGCCGGCGGGGCTGGGAGTGGCGGCCAGGCCGGACGGATGGGTCGACCCGTTCGACGCCGCCAACGGCTGGCGTCTGGGCGGCACGCCCGCCTGGACGGCCCACCACTTCCGCCTTCCGGGCCAGGACCCCGTAGAGGTCCGCACCCGCCACTCGGGCGCGGATTCCGAGCTGCTCTTCTCCGACTCGGCCGGGGCAGATCCAGCCTCGCCGGCGCTTGAGGCGCGGGGTCCGGGGCAGAGCCCCGGCGTACCGGCCCGCGGCCGGATCGTGGCCCGCACCCCCGACCACGTCACGGTCGAACTGGACGGCGTCACCCACACCTTCAGCCACGCCACCTCCCCGGAGGGGATTTGGCTCGGCCGCGACGCGGACAGCTGGCACGTACAGGCGTACGACCCTGTCGCCGCGAACCTCAGCGGCGGTGGAAGGACCGGCGCCGACACCCTCGCCGCCCCCATGCCCGGCACCGTCACCGTCGTCAAGGTGGCCGTCGGCGACAGCGTGGCTGCCGGGCAGAGCCTGCTCGTCGTCGAGGCCATGAAGATGGAGCACGTCATCTCCGCCCCGCACGCCGGCACGGTCACCGAACTCGACGTGACCCCCGGCACCACGGTCGCGATGGACCAGGTCCTGGCCGTCGTCACCCCGGACGAGGAGAGCGCATGAACGGCCTGCCCATGACCGTCCCGGCCCCCGGCCTCCCGGCGCGGGTCCGGATCCACGAGGTCGGTGCCCGCGACGGGCTGCAGAACGAGCAGGGCACCGTCCCCACCGAGGTCAAGGCGGAGTTCATCCACCGCCTGGCCGGCGCCGGGCTCACCACCGTCGAGGCCACCAGCTTCGTGCACCCGAAGTGGGTTCCGCAGCTGGCCGACGCCGAGGCGCTCTTCCCCCGGCTCGCGGACCTCGGCGGGGTCGCCCTGCCCGTCCTCGTCCCCAACGAGCGCGGTCTGGACCGTGCGCTCGCCCTCGGGGCCACCCGGATCGCCGTCTTCGGCTCGGCCACCGAGACCTTCGCCTCCCGCAATCTCAACCGCACGGTCGCCGAGTCCCTCGCCATGTTCGAGCCCGTCGTGGCCCGCGCCAAGCGGGAAGAGGCGCACGTGCGCGGCTATCTGTCGATGTGCTTCGGCGACCCCTGGGAGGGAGCCGTCCCGGTCGACCAGGTCGTACGGGTCGCCACGTCCCTGCTCGACCTGGGGTGCGACGAGCTGAGCCTCGGCGACACGATCGGCGTCGCCACCCCGGGCCACGTCCAGGCCCTGCTCGCCGCGCTGAACGAGGCCGGTGTGGCGACGGACCGCATCGGCGTGCACTTCCACGACACCTACGGCCAGGCCCTGTCCAACACCCTCGCCGCGCTCCGGCACGGCGTGACCACCGTCGACGCCTCCGCAGGCGGCCTCGGCGGATGCCCGTACGCGAAGAGCGCCACCGGCAACCTCGCGACCGAGGACCTGGTGTGGATGCTCGACGGCCTCGGCATCGAGACCGGGGTCGATCTGGCCGCCCTCACCGCCACGAGCGTGTGGATGGCCGAACAGCTGGGGCGACCCAGCCCCTCCCGCACCGTCCGCGCCCTCTCCCACAAGGAGTAGTCACACCATGTCCCTCGACCACCGGCTCACCCCTGAGCACGAGGAACTCCGCCGTACCGTCGAGGCGTTCGCGCACGACGTCGTCGCCCCGAAGATCGGCGACCTGTACGAGCGGCACGAGTTCCCGTACGAGATCGTCGCCGAGATGGGCCGCATGGGCCTGTTCGGCCTGCCCTTCCCCGAGGAGTACGGCGGGATGGGCGGCGACTACCTCGCCCTCGGCATCGCCCTGGAGGAGCTGGCCCGCGTCGACTCCTCGGTGGCCATCACCCTGGAGGCCGGGGTCTCCCTGGGCGCCATGCCCCTCTACCTCTTCGGCTCCGAGGAGCAGAAGCAGCAGTGGCTGCCGAAGATGTGCTCCGGCGAGATCCTCGGCGCGTTCGGCCTGACCGAGCCGGGCGCCGGCTCGGACGCCGGCGGCACCCGCACCACGGCGGTCCGCGAAGGCGACGAGTGGGTCATCAACGGCTCGAAGTGCTTCATCACCAACTCCGGTACGGACATCACCGGTCTGGTCACGGTCACCGCCGTGACGGGCCGCAAGGCGGACGGCCGCCCGGAGAT
This sequence comes from Streptomyces sp. NPDC054849, assembly GCF_053610945.1. Taxonomy (NCBI): domain Bacteria; kingdom Bacillati; phylum Actinomycetota; class Actinomycetes; order Kitasatosporales; family Streptomycetaceae; genus Streptomyces; species Streptomyces sp. NPDC054849. The sequence continues at coordinate 17,340 of NZ_JBSGZI010000019.1, read as the reverse complement.
CTCCTCGATCATCGTCCCGTCGGGCACCCCGGGCTTCACGGTGGCCGCGCCCTACTCCAAGGTGGGCTGGAACGCCTCGGACACCCGTGAGCTGTCCTTCGACGGCGTCCGGGTCCCCCTGGCCAACCTGGTGGGCCAGGAGGGCCGCGGCTACGCCCAGTTCCTGCGGATCCTCGACGAGGGCCGGATCGCGATCTCCGCGCTCGCGACCGGTCTCGCGCAGGGCTGTGTGGACGAGTCGGTGAAGTACGCCCGGGAGCGGCACGCCTTCGGCAAGGCGATCGGCGACAACCAGGCCATCCAGTTCAAGCTGGCCGACATGGAGATGCGCGCCCACATGGCCCGCATCGGCTGGCGCGACGCGGCCTCCCGGCTGGTGCGCGGGGAGTCCTTCAAGAAGGAGGCGGCGATCGCCAAGCTGTACTCCTCGACGGTCGCCGTCGACAACGCCCGCGAGGCGACCCAGATCCACGGCGGCTACGGGTTCATGAACGAGTACCCGGTGGCTCGTATGTGGCGGGACTCCAAGATCCTGGAGATCGGCGAGGGCACGAGCGAGGTCCAGCGCATGCTCATCGCGCGTGAACTGGGCTTCTCCGCCTAGTCGCACGGCGCGTCCGAAGGCGGGCGACGAGAGGGGCCCTAAAAAAACTTAGGGCCCCCTTACCGTTTCAGGCCAAGGTTAGGCTAACCTTCCCCACGAACGGCTCAGTGGCCGCCCGGCACGCACGAAAACGGACATCGACATGCCCAAGTCCCGAACCTCCTCCCTCACCCGTCGCGGATTCATCGCGGCGGGCGGCGCCCTCGGCCTCGTCGCGGCGCTCGCCGCGTGCGGCGGCAACGAACCGGCGAAGGGTGACGGCGGCAAGGACAACGGCGCCGCGGCCGCCGGTCCCTGGACCTTCAAGGACGACCTCGGCAACGACGTCAGCACCCCGTCCAAGCCGAAGAACATCGTCGCCTTCACCGGCACCGCCGCCGCGCTGTACGACTACGGCATCCCGGTCAAGGGCGTGTTCGGCCCGACCAAGACCGCCGACGGCAAGCCCGACGTGCAGGCCGGCTCGATGGACATCTCCAAGGTCGAGATCATCGGCAACGTCTACGACGAGTTCAACGTCGAGAAGTACGCGGCCCTCCAGCCCGACCTGCTCGTCACCAACAGCTGGGACGGCACCTACTGGTACGTGCCGGAGGCCTCCAAGGACAAGATCCTGAAGCTGGCCCCGGCCGCCGCGGTCAAGGTGGGCGGCGACGTGACCCTCGACAAGGCGCTGGAGCGCACCGCGGAGCTCGCCAAGTCCCTGGGCGCCGACATGAACGCCAAGACCACCGTCGACGCCAAGGCCCGCTTCGAGGCCGCCGCCGCGAAGGTGCGCGAGGCCACCAAGGCCAACCCGGGCGTCAAGGTGCTCGTGGGCTCCGGCTCCGCCGACCTGTTCTACGTCTCCACCCCGGCGACCTCGGCCGACCTGAAGTACTTCCAGCAGCTGGGCGTCGAGTTCGTCACCCCGGAGAAGCTGGACGAGGGCGGCTTCTTCGAGAGCCTCAGCTGGGAGAACGCCGGCAAGTACAAGGCCGACGTCGTCCTGCTCGACAACCGCACCGGCACGCTGCAGCCGGAGGAGCTGAAGGCGAAGGCCACCTGGGCCGAGCTGCCCGCCGTCAAGGCCGGCCAGATCACCCCGCGCGTCACCGAGCCGATCTTCTCGTACGCCAAGTGCGCCCAGATCCTGGAGGACCTCGCGAAGTCCATCCAGAGCGCCAAGAAGGTCAGCTGACCCGGTCCAGCCCCGGCGCCCGGTGACCTGGGCGCCGGACAGGCCTGCCGGTTCCCAGGGCCCGGCAGGCCGCACCGACTCCCAGGGGGACTCTTCCGCATGACCGCCACCGCGTCCGACGACGCCGCTCCGGCCGTCGCCCACTTCCGGTTCTTCGCGCTCGAAGTGCTGCGCACGCGCCGCCTCGGCCACTCGTTCCTGCGGGTCACGTTCGGCGGCGAGTCCCTCGCGGACTTCCGCTCGGGCGGCTTCGACCAGAGCCTGTCGCTCTTCCTGCCGACGGGCGACCACGAGCACACGGTGCTCCCGTCCACCGACGAGGACACCTGGTTCACGGCCTGGCGCGGGATGCCGGACGGGGAGCGGCCGGTCATGCGCTCCTACACCGTGCGCGAACAGCGCCGTACGGACGAGGGCGTGGACGAGGTCGACATCGACTTCGTGCTGCACGGGGATCCCGCCGCGGCAGAGGGTGACGTCACAGGGCCGGCCTCCCGCTGGGCGGGGCGGGCGGTCACCGGCAGCCGGATCCTTGCGATCGGGCCCGCCGTCGCGGAGAACAAGTCCGTACGCTTCCAGCCGCCGGCCGGCACGGACGCGATCTGGATGTACGCGGACGAGACCGCGCTGCCGGCCGCGGCCGCGATCCTGGACCGGCTGCCCACCGGGACGCGGGTCCAGGCCTGGTTCGAAGTCCCGCACGAGGACGACCGGCTCGCCCTGACGACGCCCGCCGACGCGGACATCACCTGGATCGTGCGCGAGAGCCACGGCCGGGAGCGGACCGAGCAGGTGCTGAGCGTGCTGCGGGCCGCCGAACCGTGCGCCGCCGAAGCCCCGTACGCCTGGGTGGCGGGCGAGGCGGGCACCATCCGCGCGGTGCGCCGCCACTTCGTGCAGGAACGATCCGTCGACCGCCGCGCGGTGCGCTTCACCGGCTACTGGCGGCTCGGGGCGAGCGAGGAGCAGCTGCTCGCGGAGGCGTACGCGGGCAAGGCGCCGAGCGAGGACCCGGCGTCCGAGCTGTAGCCGACTCCCGTATTGCGCACAGCCGTTGGAGATGGGCCCTGGTTTACAGCCAGGGCCCATCTCCATTTGGCTTGATCCTTAGGTTAGGCTAACCTAAGCCTCGAACACCCCACCCTCTCCCCCCTGCCCGGAGGAAAGTTGATGCGCTCGCATCTGCTGAATGAGACGACCGCGGACCTCTACCGGCGTTCCGTCACCGAGGGCGTCGCACGCGTCGCCGCCAAACTCGCGACCACGGAGCGGCCTCATACCGGTATATCCGTCGACGAACTCGCCCCGGTCATCAACGGGATCGACCTGGACAAGCCGCTCGGAGACGCGGCCTCCGTCCTGGACGAGCTGGAAGACGTCTACCTGCGCGACGCGGTCTACTTCCACCACCCGCGCTACCTCGGGCACCTCAACTGCCCGGTCGTCATCCCCGCCGTACTGGGCGAGGCCGTCCTCTCGGCCGTCAACTCCTCCCTCGACACGTGGGACCAGTCCATCGGCGGCACGCTCATCGAGCGCCGCCTCATCGACTGGACCGCCGAGCGCATCGGCCTCGGCCCCGGCGCGGACGGCATCTTCACCTCCGGTGGCAGCCAGTCCAACTTCCACGCGCTGCTCCTCGCCCGCGACGAGGCCTGCCGCATCGTCATGCAGAAGGAGCTGGCCGGGGGCCGCGAGCTCACCAAGGCCGAACTCCTGCCGAAGCTGCGCATCTTCACCTCCGAGGCCAGCCACTTCAGCGTGAAGAAGTCGGCCGCCATGCTCGGACTCGGCTACGAGGCCGTCATCGCCGTCCCGGTCGACCGCAACCGCAGGATGGACACCTCGGTGCTCGCCCTGGAGCTGGAGGAGTGCGCCGCCGAGGGCCTCTTCCCGATGGCCGTCGTCGCCACCGCCGGCACCACCGACTTCGGGTCCATCGACCCGCTCCCCGAGATCGCCCGCCTCGCCTCCGAGCACTCCGCCTGGATGCACGTGGACGCCGCCTACGGCTGCGGCCTGCTGGTCTCCCCCACCCGCCGGCACCTCCTCGACGGCATCGAGCACGCCGACTCGGTCACGGTCGACTACCACAAGTCGTTCTTCCAGCCGGTCAGCTCCAGCGCGATGCTGGTCCGCGACCGCGACACCCTCAAGCACGCCACGTACCACGCGGACTACCTCAACCCTCGCCGCATGGCCGAGGAGCGCATCCCCAACCAGGTCGACAAGTCCATCCAGACCACGCGCCGGTTCGACGCGCTCAAGCTCTGGATGACCCTGCGCGTGATGGGCGCCGACGGCGTCGGCTCGCTCTTCGACGAGGTCATCGACCTGGCCGCCGCCGGCTGGGACCTCATCGACGCCCACCCGCGCTTCGAGGTCGTCGTCAAGCCCCAGATCTCCACCCTCGTCTTCCGCTACGTCCCCGAGGGCGAGGTCCGCAAGGACCTGGTCGACGAGGCCAACCTGCACGCCCGCAAGGCCCTGTTCGCCTCGGGCGAGGCCGTCGTCGCCGGCACCAAGGTGGACGGGGACCAGTACCTGAAGTTCACGCTCCTCAACCCGCAGACCACCACGGCCGACATCGCGGCCGTACTCGACCTCCTCGCGTCCCACGCCGAGCAGTACCTGGGAGAATCCCTTGCCCACGCCTCGTGACTTCATCGGAATCGGCCTCGGTCCCTTCAACCTGGGACTCGCCTGCCTGACCGCCCCGATCGACGAACTCGACGGCCTCTTCATCGAGTCGAAGCCGCACTTCGAGTGGCACGCGGGAATGTTCCTGGACGGCGCGCACCTGCAGACCCCGTTCATGTCGGACCTGGTCACCCTCGCCGACCCGACCTCGCCCTTCTCCTTCCTGAACTACCTGAAGGACAAGGACCGGCTGTACTCCTTCTACATCCGGGAGAACTTCTACCCGCTGCGGGCCGAGTACAACGACTACTGCCGCTGGGCCGCCGACCGGCTCGACAACGTCCTGTACTCCACCTCCGTCACCGAGGTCACCTACGACGAGCAGGCCGGGCTGTACGAGGTCCGCACCGACAAGGGCGAGACCCACCTGGCCCGCCGCCTGGTCCTGGGCACGGGCACCCCGCCCTTCGTCCCGGAGGCCTGCGCCGGGCTCGGCGGCGACTTCCTGCACAACTCCGCGTACATGCGACACAAGGCGGAGCTGCAGAAGAAGAAGTCGATCACCCTGGTCGGCTCCGGCCAGAGCGCGGCCGAGATCTACTACGACCTCCTCACCGAGATCGACACGTACGGCTACCAGCTCAACTGGGTGACGCGCTCACCGCGGTTCTTCCCGCTGGAGTACACCAAGCTCACGCTGGAGATGACCTCCCCCGAGTACGTGGACTACTTCCACGCCCTCCCCGAGGAGACCCGCTACCGGCTGGAGACCCAGCAGAAGAACCTCTTCAAGGGCATCGACGGCGAGCTGATCAACGCCATCTTCGACCTGCTCTACCAGAAGAAGATCACCATGCCGGGCGCGGTGCCGACGACCCTGCTGACCAACACCTCGCTGAACAGCTCGGCGTACGACACCACCACGGGCACCTACACCCTGGGGCTGCGCCAGGAGGAGCAGGAGCGGGACTTCTCCCTCACCACGGAGGGCCTGGTCCTGGCCACCGGCTACAAGTACAGCTTCCCCGACTTCCTCGCCCCCGTGCGCGACCGGCTGAACTTCGACGGGCACGGCCGCCTCGACGCCGCCCGCAACTACAGCATCGACACCACGGGCCGCGGCGTGTACCTGCAGAACGGCACGACCCACAACCACTCCCTCACCTCGCCCGACCTGGGCATGGCCGCCTACCGCAACGCGTACATCGTGGGTGAGCTGCTCGGCCGCGAGTACTACAAGGTCGAGAAGTCCATCGCGTTCCAGCAGTTCGCAGCCCCGGAAGGCACGCACGTATGAGCACCACCACCGACGAGATCCTCTACGCCCGCAACGACGCGGCCCTCGGGACCTTCGCCATCCGCCCCCTGGACCCCTTCGCCGACGCGGAGCTGCTGCACGGCTGGGTCACCCACCCCAAGGCATCGTTCTGGATGATGCAGGACGCCTCGCTGCCCGACGTCGAGCGCGAGTACATGAGGATCACGGCCCACGAGCACCACCAGGCCTTCATCGGCCTCCACGAGGGCCGCCCGGCGTTCCTGATGGAGACGTACGACCCGAGCGAGCTGGAACTGGTCGGCCTGTACGACGCCCAGCCCGGCGACGTCGGCATGCACTTCCTCGTCGCGCCCAGCGACCAGCCGTTGCACGGGTTCACCCGCGCAGTCATCACCACCGTCATGGCGGCCGTCTTCGCCGACCCGGCGACCGAGCGCGTCGTGGTGGAGCCGGACGTCGGCAACACGGCGGTGCACGCCCTAAACGAGGCCGTCGGCTTCGTGCCCGAACGCCCGATCCGGAAGCCGGAGAAGGAAGCCCTGCTCAGCTTCTGCACCCGCGCCCAGTTCGAGGCGGCCACCGGCATCACGAAGGAGTCCTCGATATGAGCCTCGCCGACGCCGTCTCCCACCTCTCCCCGGAGCTGTGGGCCCGGGCGAACCGCGCACTGGTCCGCAAGGCCCTCGCGGAGTTCTCCCACGAACGCCTGCTGACGCCGAAGCCGCTGGGCTCCGGCCTCTACTCGGTCCTGAGCGACGACTCCTCGGTCGAGTACCGGTTCAAGGCCGACCTGTACGCCCTGGACCACTGGGCCGTGGACGAGGCCTCGATCACCCGTCACCAGGGCGGCGAGGAACTCGCCCTGGACGCCCTCGACTTCCACATCGAGCTGCGCGAGACCCTGGGCCTGAGCCCGGAGGTCCTGCCGGTCTACCTGGAGGAGATCTCCTCCACCCTGGCCGGCACGGGCTACAAGTACACGAAGCCCCAGATCTCCGCCGACGTCCTCGCCAAGTCCTCCTTCCAGGACATCGAGACGGGCATGACCGAGGGCCATCCCTGCTTCGTCGCGAACAACGGCCGCCTCGGCTTCGGCGTGCACGAGTTCCTCTCGTACGCCCCGGAGACGGCGAGCCCCGTCCACCTGGTGTGGGTGGCCGCCCGCAAGGACGTCTCCACCTTCACGGCGGGCGCGGGCCTGGACCACGACTCCTTCGTCCGCGCCGAGCTCGGCGAGGAGACGATCGCCGGCTTCGAGGCGCAGATGGCCGCGCTGGGCCTGGACCTCGCGGACTACCACCTGCTGCCGGTCCACCCGTGGCAGTGGTGGAACAAGACCACGGTCACCTTCGCGGCCGAGATCGCGAACCGCCGCCTCGTCCTGCTGGGCGAGGGCTCGGACGCGTACCTCGCGCAGCAGTCGATCCGTACGTTCTTCAACCGGAGCGCGCCGGAGAAGCACTACGTCAAGACGGCCATCTCGGTCCTCAACATGGGCTTCATGCGCGGTCTCTCCGCGGCCTACATGGAGGCCACCCCGGCCATCAACGACTGGCTGCACCAGCTGATCGAGGGCGACGACGTCCTGCAGTCGGTGGACTTCTCGATCATCCGCGAGCGCGCGGCGATCGGCTACCACCACCGCCAGTACGAGCGCGCCACCGACCGCTACTCGCCTTACCGCAAGATGCTGGCCGCACTGTGGCGCGAGTCCCCGGTGGGCTCCCTCAAGGGCGACGAGCGCCTCGCCACGATGGCCTCGCTCCTGCACGTCGACGCCGAGGGCAAGTCCTTCGTCGGCGCCCTGATCACGGAGTCGGGCCTGACCCCTGCGCAGTGGCTGCGCCACTACCTCCGGGCCTACCTGGTCCCGCTCCTGCACTGCTTCTACCAGTACGACCTCGCGTACATGCCGCACGGCGAGAACACGATCCTCGTCATCGAGGGCGGCGTCGTGAAGCGTGCGATCTTCAAGGACATCGCCGAGGAGATCGTGGTCATGGACCCGGACGCGGTCCTGCCGCCCGCGGTCGAGCGGATCCGGGCGGACATCCCCGAGGACATGAAGCTGCTGTCCGTCTTCACGGACGTGTTCGACTGCTTCTTCCGCTTCCTGGGCCCGATCCTGGCGTCGGAGGGCATCTGCGAGGAGGACACCTTCTGGCAGGCGGTCGCCGACTGCGGCCACGCGTACCAGGAGTCGATGCCGCAGCTCGCGGAGCGCTTCGAGCGGTACGACCTCTTCGCGGAGGAGTTCCAGCTGTCCTGCCTGAACCGCCTCCAGCTGCGCAACAACAAGCAGATGGTCGACCTCGCCGACCCGTCCGCCGCGCTCCAGCTGATCGGCACCCTCAAGAACCCCGTCGCGGCCTTCGCCCGGCGGTGACACACGAGGCGGGGGTGGTGTCGATACGGTCCCTCGACACCGCCCCCGCCCCGGCAGCGTGACGGCGTGACCGCGAAGCCATCATGGCCCTCTTCGCGATCACGCCGTCGCGTTGTCCCCCCGTCCGCCGGCAGCAGCCGGCACCTGGGAGCCCTTGTGCCGTTCCGTATCCGCCGTGGCCGAGTGGCCGCGCTGCTGTTCTCGGCCGCGGTCGTCGCCGGAGGGCTGACCGGCTGCTCGGTGCTGTCCCCCTTCACCACCTGCGACGGGACCGAAGCCCGGCTGAAGGAGCTGGAGTCGCTCCCGCTGCTCGCCTCTCCTCCGCCCGGCGCGACGACCCCCCGGCACGCCGAGGCGGCCTACTCCGAGTGCACGGACGACAGCGGTGACGCGTGGCTTTACGCCGAGCGCCTCTACGCACATCCCGGAACCCGCGCGGAGGTGCTCGGCCACTACCGCACGGCCGCGGAGGCCGATGGCTGGCGGTTCGTGCCCCGGCCACCCGGCCTCGGGGAGGAGTGGGGATCGTGTTTCACGAGGGGCGAGGACGGACAGGTGAAGGAGCTCACCGTCCGGTTCGTGACCGCACGGGAGGTCGAGAACGACCAGGGGCACGACGCCGGCGTGGAGTTCGGCTCCGGCGCCGGCTTCCGGATCCAGGCCGGGTCGCAAGCCGACGGGGCCGCGACCCGCTGCTGGCGCTGAGCGGCACGTCGCCGTTCTCCCCTCACTGCCAGGGAACCTCCGGCGCCCGGAAGAAGCCGATGCCCTGCGCCTCCAATCGGGGAGCCTGGGCCGCCAGGCGACGGCTGTACGAGGCCCAGTCGAGTGAGGACGGCGGCGACCAGCCCAGCTCCGCCAGGCCCAGGACCCGCGGGAACGCCATCAGCTCCCACTCGGCCCGCGTCGCGACGTTCTCCGTCCACAGCGGGGCCTCCACGCCGAGGACGGCTGATTCCGAAACCCCGGCCAGGTAGGTGCCCGGGTCCCACGCGTACGCCCGCCGCACCGGGACGTACCCGGCCCACGCCAGCCCCGGCTTGGTCGCCGCCTCGTACTTCATGTCCAGGTACAGCCGGTCCGCCGGCGACAGGATCACCGGGTGCCCCGCCTTCGCCGCCGCCGCCACGGCTGCCTTGTCTGCGGCCGTGGTCTTGTCGTGGCCCCAGTACTGGAGCACCGCCCCCGGCGCCGGACGCGCCTGCGCCAGCTGGTGCCAGGCCACCACCGTCTTGCCCCGGCGCCCCACCACCGCCTGCGCGCGGTCCATGAAGGCCGCGTAGTCCGCCGCGGGCGTCGCGTGCGCCTCGTCGCCTCCGATGTGCAGGTAGCGGCCCGGCGTCAGCTCCGCCAGCTCGCCGAGCACGTCGTCGATGAACTCGTACGTCCGCTCCTTGCCGACGCACAGCGAGCTGAAGCCCACCTTGGTCCCGGTGTAGCGGGGCGGGGCCTTGCCGTCGCAGTTCAGCTCGGCGTAGGAGGCGAGCGCCGCGTTCATGTGGCCCGGCATGTCGATCTCCGGGACCACGTCCACGTACCGCTCCCCGGCGTACGCCACCAGCTCGCGGTAGTCGTCCTTCGTCCAGTGGCCGCCGGGCCCGCCGCCGACCTCGCTGCCGCCCCCGTACTGCGCCAGCCGCGGCCAGGAGTCGATCGCAAGGCGCCACCCCTGGTCGTCGGTCAGGTGCAGGTGCAGCGTGTTGACCTTGTACTGGGCGAGCTGGTCCACGTACCTCTTCACCTGCTCCACCGTGAAGAAGTGCCGTGCGATGTCGACCATGGCCCCCCGGTACGCGAAGCGCGGCGTGTCGGTGATCCTCCCGCCCGGTACCGTCCCCGGGCCGGTCGCGGGCACCAGCTGGCGCAGCGTCTGCCCCGCGTGGAACAGCCCGGCCGGCGTCCGCGCGGTGAGGGTGACCCCGCCGGGGCCGGATTCCAGCCGGTACCCCTCGTCCCCGACCCCGTCGGCCTCCTCGTCGATCCTGAGCCGGATCCCGTCCCCCTGCGCCCCGGCGACCACCGGCAGCGGCAGTCCGCTCGGGCCGCGCAGCTGCTCCGCAAGGAGCTCGCCCACCCGGCGGACCTCCTCGCGCGGCGCCGGACCCGTGCGGACGACGGTGTCCGGGCCGAAGGAGTACCCGGGCCCCGCGGCGCGCACGAAGGCGGGCGCCGGCAGGAGCCGCTCGAAGGGGGCGAGGGCCGGGGGCGGATCGTCGCCGGCCCTCGCATCGTCTCCGTGGGCGGTGGTGCAGGCGATGAGAAGGGCCGGGGCCGCGCCGAGGACGAGGAGGGCGCCGAGCGTGCGTCGCAGGACTCTCATGCGCACAGGTATAGGCCAAGCGTGCCGTCCCGTCCCGAGTGCGCATCCCGGAGGGGCGGAAATCATCCGAAGGAGATCACACGGAGCGCCCTAACTGGTCCAGGCCAGATGGATCCTGCCCGGAATCGGGCAGGATCTTTGCGTTCGGCGCCGTTAGCCGCGAGTATCTACGGGTGCTCGATCGCCGCCCGTCGCATGACGACCTCGTCGACCACCTGGTGCGCAGCACCGCGCTGCAGCGCGGCGAGGCCGCCCGGGTGGTACTCGACGTGCTCGCCTACTTCGACGAGACGACCGAGGAGTTCGTCCGCCGCCGCCACCGTGAACTGCAGTCCGGCGGAGCGGTCAACGCGGACATCTTCGAGCGGATCGCGGCCGAGCTGCCGCACCGCGCCGTGGCGCCTCCGGAGCTGTCGCTCCGGCAGCTGCGCCGCATCGTCTACGGCTGAGCCTGCCGCCGCACCCGCGGCCGCGAGCGAGTACAGGAACCGAACTTCAGGAGGGGCAACACCGTATGTGCGGAATCGTCGGTTACATCGGCAAGCGTGACGTGGCACCGCTGCTGCTGGAAGGCCTGCAGCGACTGGAATACCGCGGATACGACTCCGCGGGCATCGTGGTCAACACCCCGAAGGCCACCGCCCTGAAGGTCGTCAAGGCCAAGGGCCGGGTCCGCGAGCTCGAGTCCCGCGTCCCCAAGCGCTTCGCCGGCACCACCGGCATCGCCCACACCCGCTGGGCCACGCACGGCGCCCCGAGCGACATCAACTCCCACCCGCACCTGGACCCGGAGAACAAGGTCGCCGTCGTCCACAACGGCATCGTCGACAACGCCTCCGAGCTGCGCGCCAAGCTCGAGGCCGACGGTGTGGTGTTCGTCTCGGAGACCGACACCGAGGTCATCGTCCACCTGATCGCCCGCTCCCAGGCCGACTCCCTGGAGGAGAAGGTCCGTGAGGCGCTCAAGGTCATCGACGGCACCTACGGCATCGCCGTCATGCACGCCGACTTCGCCGACCGCATCGTCGTCGCCCGCAACGGCTCCCCCGTGGTGCTCGGCATCGGCGAGAAGGAGATGTTCGTCGCCTCGGACGTCGCCGCGCTGGTCGCCCACACCCGCCAGGTCGTCACCCTCGGCGACGGCGAGATGGCCACCCTCAAGGCCGACGACTTCCGCACCTACACGACCTCTGGCACGACGACCACCGCCACCCCGGAGACCGTGGAGTGGGAGGCCGCCTCGTACGACATGGGCGGTCACGACACCTACATGCACAAGGAGATCTCCGAGCAGCCCGACGCGGTCGACCGCGTCCTGCGCGGCCGAATCGACGACCGCTTCAACACCGTGCACCTGGGCGGCCTGAACCTGGACCCGCGCGAGGCGCGCGGTATCCGCCGGGTCAAGATCCTGGGCTGCGGCACCTCGTACCACGCGGGCCTGATCGGCGCCGGTCTCATCGAGGGCATGGCCCGGATCCCCGCGGACGCCGAGCCGGCCTCCGAGTTCCGCTACCGCAACCCGGTCGTGGACCCCGACACCCTCTACATCGCGGTCTCCCAGTCCGGTGAGACCTACGACGTGCTCGCGGCCGTGCAGGAGCTCAAGCGCAAGGGCGCCCGCGTCCTCGGCGTGGTCAACGTGGTCGGCTCCGCGATCGCGCGCGAGGCCGACGGCGGTGTGTACGTGCACGCCGGTCCCGAGGTCTGCGTCGTCTCCACGAAGTGCTTCACCAACACGGTCGTGGCCTTCGCCCTGCTGGCCGTGCACCTGGGCCGCATCCGGGACCTCTCGGTCACCGACGGCAAGCGGATCATCGAGGGTCTGCGCAAGCTGCCCGCGCAGATCCAGGAGATCCTCGACGGCGAAGAGGACATCAAGAAGCTGGCGGCCGAGTTCGCCGAGGCCAAGTCGATGATGTTCATCGGCCGGGTGCGCGGCTACCCGGTGGCCCTGGAGGCCTCCCTCAAGCTGAAGGAGATCTCCTACATCCACGCCGAGGCCTACCCCGCCTCCGAGCTCAAGCACGGTCCGCTGGCGCTTATCGAGCCCTCGCTGCCGACGGTCGCGATCGTCCCGGACGACGACCTGCTGGAGAAGAACCGCGCGGCGCTGGAGGAGATCAAGGCACGCAGCGGCCGGATCCTGGCGGTCGCCCACCGCGAGCAGGAGAAGGCGGACCACACCATCGTGGTCCCGAAGAACGAGGACGAGCTGGACCCGATCCTGATGGGCATCCCGCTCCAGCTGCTGGCGTACCACACGGCCCTGGCCATGGGCCGGGACATCGACAAGCCGCGCAACCTGGCGAAGTCGGTCACGGTCGAGTAGCCGTCGGCCGTCTTCGGATCCTCGACGGACGGCGGAGAACCCCCGGGCGCGGTGCGCGCCCGGGGGTTCTCCGTGTCCTCTTCCGTCATGCCTCGGCGCTTGGTGCCCCGTGTCCCGCGGCCGGCGCTCCGGCGCGCTGGTACTCCGGTGCTCAGCTCGCGGCGACCGCGCCGCGCCTGGCCCTGCCGAAGGCCATGGGCCAGTGCGCCAGGGCCGCGGTGGCCCCGTACCAGGCCAACAGCCCGGAGACGGCGGCGGCCCAGCCGCCCGCCTTCGCGAGAAGGCCGCTGTCCATGAACGCGCCCACGGCCAGCAGGACGAGGGACAGCGTCAGCAGGGCGTAGACGCCCTGGCTGAACACACCGCCGGCGGCGGCGACCGTGAGGGTCAGCGCGAGCATCGCGAACAGGACAAGAAACGTTCCGGCGGCTTCGTCGGAGACCGAACCCCCCGCGCCCTTGGCCCACGTGAACCAGAAGACGCCGAGGCCCGCGAACGCGGTGCCGTTGAACCCGTTGCCGCCGCGGTACTCGAGGAGACCGAGGAGGAACAGGGCCGCGCCGCCGACGTACATCGCGAGCGACACGGACTGGGCAGCGGACACGCCGTCGATGACGCCGGTGTGGCCGATACCGAATGCGAGAAGGGTGAGACCCAGGGCGATGTTCCCCAGGGTCGAAGTCGAGGCCGTGCTTCCCGCAGAGACACCATTGTCCACGGCGGGCTCCCTTCGATCTGCAGTTGTTTGCTGCGTCCCAGCAGCATTTATCTACCCTTTACACGGGGGCACAACCGCACAATCGACTTAACAGGCGGTCACGGAATGACAACGACCGGTCGCTGTGCGCGCTTGGCCAGCCGGCCGGCCACCGAACCGAAGATCCGGCCCACGATCCCGTGGGTGGATCCGACCACGATGGCGTCGGCCGAATACTCCCGGCCGACCTCCTCCAGCTCATGGCAGATGTCACCACCGCGTTCGACCAGGATCCACGGCACTTCGGCCAAGTAGTCCGCGCAGGCCAGTTCCAGCCCCAGAACTTCGGTGCGGTGGTCCGGCACGTCCACGAACACGGGCGGCTCACAGCCGGCCCACACGGTGGTGGGGAGCCGGTTGGCGACATGCACGATGATCAGACCGGATCCGGACCGGCGGGCCATGCCGATCGCATACGCGAGCGCGCGCTCACTGGACGTGGATCCGTCGAATCCCACGACGACCCCGTGCCGGAAGGCCGGATCGCAGGGGAGGCGCGTCTGTTCCACCGCGCGCAGGTCGGCGGCCGAGGCGGGATCGGCGAGGCGTTTGCGCTTGCGGTCCGCGGGTTCGGAGGATTCGTGACCGGCCATGGGTGTCTCGGCGGAGGGTCCTTGGAGGAAGCAACAGGGGCGAAATCGGCAACGCAGTGTGACGGGGCTCTGTCCGGGAAGCATCTTCCCAAGCCCATACCCACCAGGGTACGGCGACACTCCTGTCCTGCACAGGGCTTGCCGCCCTTGGAGAGCGTCCCAGGGAGCATGCCGGAGAGGGCGCGCCTTGGCAATGGCCGCTGTCCCCTACAGCCAGTGACGGGACGGGGTGTTGCCACCCGTGCGCGCAGTGACCGAGCCGCTCCGTGCACCGTTGGACATGCGTCCGACCGTCCAGGAAGAGCCCGCAGGGAGCACGCCGTGCCCGGTCATCCGGTCCACCCCGTCCAGCCAGCTCAGCCGACGCAGTCCGGCCCCTACGCCGACCCGGCACACGTCGACGCGCCCGCCCGCTCACCTCTTCACGCACCCCTCCCCGCACATGTCCAGTTGTCCGTTCACTCGTCCGTGCACCCCGCCGGACGCCATCAGGACGACCCCGCGGGTGACGTCGTGCGCTGGGCCGCCTTCAGCTGCCTGCTCGTCCCCGTGGTCCTCGTCGTCTACGGAACCTCCTTCGGCGGGGCCGCCGCCGCGACGCTCGGCCTGCTCGCCGTCACGGCCGCATGCCGGGTCCTGCTGCGCCATGCGGAGAAGACGGGGCGGGCCGCCGCCCGGGTCCCGGCGGAAGAACGGCTTCCGTCCGCCCCCCGCGGCCGGCACTCGCGCGGCGGGGCCGGGAACCGCCGCGGCTGCCACGGCTCCGGACCCGCGTCCCCGCACGACTGACTCATTCGCACACCCACACACGCATGTTTTCAGCCAACTTCCCGGCAGAGTGGCCTGCTTGCCGGAATGTCCCCCCAACCCCCCTACCACCAGGGACGACAGACCGCGGGGGGCGTCCTGGCCCTACGGGTACTGGCCACGGCCGGGCGAATCGCTTCCCACCCGGGTAGCGGAGTGGAAGGCTTCCTGATCGAATGCTTTTCGCCAAGTTGAGAAGTCGACATAGCGCTGCGTGCTGAACTTGTCACGCCGACACCACGGGACGCAGTAGATTCGATCATGTATTTACGGCGGGGGATCCACGTGCAAGGCCGAGGGGAAACGTGCAGGTGCGACCAGACCAAGGAGTCGCGACACCCAAGGGGGGCTTAGCGCCATGAGCCAGGATTCCACCGCCGTCGTCGCAGACGCCGGCCGGAAGCTCGCGGGGCGTCGCCGCAGGGAGATCGTCGCGGTGCTGCTCTTCAGCGGCGGACCGATCTTCGAGAGTTCCATTCCACTTTCCGTGTTCGGCATTGACCGGCAGGACGCGGGAGTTCCACGCTACCGATTGCTCGTGTGCGCCGGTGAGGACGGTCCGCTGAGGACCACCGGCGGACTCGAACTGACCGCGCCATACGGGTTGGAGGCGATCGCCCGGGCAGGCACGGTCGTCGTTCCCGCCTGGCGTTCCATCACTTCACCGCCGCCTCCGGAGGCGCTCGACGCACTGCGTCTGGCGCACGAGGAGGGTGCCCGGATCGTCGGACTGTGCACGGGGGCCTTCGTGCTCGCCGCCGCCGGTCTGCTGGACGGCCGGCCCGCGACGACGCACTGGATGTACGCGCCGACGCTGGCCAAGCGTTACCCGTCCGTCCACGTCGACCCGCGGGAACTGTTCGTCGACGACGGCGACGTGCTCACGTCCGCGGGCACCGCGGCCGGAATCGACCTGTGCCTGCACATCGTGCGCACGGACCACGGCAGCGAGGCGGCCGGGGCCCTGGCCCGCAGGCTCGTCGTGCCACCGCGCCGCACGGGCGGCCAGGAGCGCTATCTCGACCGGTCGCTGCCGGAGGAGATCGGCGCCGACCCGCTGGCCGAGGTCGTCGCCTGGGCGCTGGAACACCTCCACGAGCAGTTCGACGTGGAGACCCTCGCCGCCCGCGCCTACATGAGCAGGCGCACCTTCGACCGGCGGTTCCGCTCGCTCACCGGCAGCGCGCCGCTCCAGTGGCTGATCACCCAGCGGGTGCTCCAGGCACAGCGGCTGCTGGAGACCTCCGACTACTCGGTCGACGAGGTCGCCGGACGCTGCGGGTTCCGCTCGCCGGTCGCCCTGCGGGGTCACTTCCGGCGGCAGCTGGGGTCCTCCCCGGCCGCCTACCGCTCCGCCTACCGGGCACGCCGGCCGCAGGCCGACGTGGCGCAGGTGGCCGAGATCTCCGGGGGTCCGGTTCCGCACCAGCGCACCCCGCAGCCCCACCGGGCGGCGGCGGCCCTGGCCGCGGCGGGCCCGACGGTGACGGAGCTGTACGCGCCGGGCCGGGTCCTGCGGGAACACGCGTAACCCCCGCCACGGGTACGGCTGGGGACGTCTCCCGGCCATAGCCGGGGGAGAAGGTCCTCCATCGGTCACCGCCGATGGGGGACCTTCCGCATATGCGTTCCGCTCCGCGGCGGACCGCATAAGGTGGGACACATGAACGATCGCATGGTGTGGATCGACTGCGAGATGACCGGGCTCTCGTTGACGGACGACGCACTTATCGAGGTGGCCGCACTGGTCACCGACTCGGAGCTCAACGTGCTCGGCGAAGGCGTGGACATCGTGATCCGCCCGCCGGACGCGGCCCTGGAGACCATGCCCGACGTGGTCCGCGAGATGCACACCGCCTCCGGACTGCTCGACGAGCTGGCCGGCGGGACCACCCTCGCGGATGCCGAGGCGCAGGTCCTGGCGTATGTACGGAAGCACGTGAAGGAACCCGGCAAGGCGCCGCTCTGCGGGAACTCGGTCGGCACCGACCGCGGCTTCCTGCTGCGCGACATGGCCGCGCTGGAGCGCTACCTGCACTACCGGATCGTGGACGTGTCCTCGGTCAAGGAGCTGGCGCGCCGCTGGTACCCGCGGGCGTACTTCAACAGCCCGCCGAAGAACGGCAACCACCGCGCGCTGGCTGACATCAAGGACTCCATCACCGAGCTGCGCTACTACCGGGAGGCGGTCTTCGTTCCGCAGCCGGGGCCCGACTCGGACACGGCCCGGACCATCGCCGCCAAGCACGCGGCGCCGCGCGCTTAGCGCGCCCCGGAGCGGGGCGCGGGGAAAGGGGGGAGCGAGCACCCTCCCGGACCCTGTACCCTTTTCTTCGGCCGGTCGGTTTTCCGACCGGACATGGTGGGTGTAGCTCAGTTGGTAGAGCACCTGGTTGTGGTCCAGGTGGCCGCGGGTTCAAGTCCCGTCACTCACCCTGCGAG